>JAGUYQ010000273.1 GCA_020061285.1 Betaproteobacteria bacterium | reverse complement strand
TACATGGCCAACCAGTCCGGCGCCAGCTTCAAGGCACCCGAACCCAAGAAGGCCGAAGCTCCCGCTGCGGCCGCTGACGCCGGCGGCGCCGCCGACGGCAAGAAGGTGTACGAAGGCACCTGCCAAGCCTGCCACGCCACCGGCGCCGCCGGCGCTCCCAAGGTGGGCGACAAGGGCGCCTGGGGCCCCCGCATCGGCCAGGGCAAGGACACCCTGTACAAGCATGCCATCGGCGGCTTCACCGGCAAGAGTGGCGCCATGCCCGCCAAGGGCGGCAACCCCGGCCTGTCCGACGCCGACGTGAAGGCGGCTGTGGACTACATGGTGGGCCAGTCCAAGTAAGAGGGTTTCCCCCCGTGAAAAAGGCGCGGTTTTCCGCGCCTTTTTTCTTGCCCGCCGTTTCGATCAGGCGGCGTCTTTTTTCCCCAGCATCGCCTTCAATTGGGCCAGGCGGGCATTGCCCGCGGCCTTGGTTTCCTCCGTCGGCGGCCCCTCCCTGCCGCTGTGGCGCAGGTCTTCCTGGGACAGTTCGGCGATGAAGCGGGACGGTTCGCAGGCCTGCCACTCCCCGCCCCGCTTGCGTTTCAGGCAGTAGGTCAGGCTCAGGCTGCGCTGGGCCCGGGTCACCCCCACGTACATCAGGCGCCGCTCCTCCTCCACCTTCTCCGGCTCCTGGCATTCCTTGTGGGGCAGGATGCCCTCCTCCACCCCCACCAGGAACACATGGGGATATTCCAGTCCCTTGGCGGCGTGGAGAGTGGACAGCTTCACCGCGTCCACCTCGCCGTCCTCGCGATTTTCCAGCATGTTGATCAGGGCGATGGTCTGGGCCAGCTCCACCAGGCTTTTCCCGTCCTCCTCCGACTTGCGGCTGATCCAGCCGACGAAGTCCTGCACGTTCTTCCACTTGGCCTCGGCCATGCGCGGCTCCTCGGCGTCGTAGAGATAGGTTTCGTAGTCGATGGCGGTGAGCAGGTCGTTCAGAATTTGCGGCGCCGGCTCCCGCTCCGCCCGATATTCCAGGCGATTGAGAAAAGCGGCGAACTCCCGCAGGGGTTCCAATTGCCGAGGGGCGAGCTGGTGGGCGAGGCCTTCCTCGAAGACCGCCTCGAACAGGCTGATATGCCGTCCCGCGGCGTACTGGCCGAGGGTCTCCAGGGTCTGGGCGCCGACTCCCCGCTTGGGAGTAGTGACGGCGCGGATGAAGGCGGGGTCGTCGTCGGAATTGGCGATCAGCCGCAGGTAGGCGGTGAGGTCCTTGATTTCCGCCTTGTCGAAAAAGGAACTGCCGCCGGAAAGCTGGTAGGGCACCCGCTCGTTGCGCAGCATTTGCTCGAACACCCGCGCCTGGTGGTTGCCCCGGTAGAGGATGGCGTAGTCGCCGAAGCGGGTGCGGTTCTGGAACTTGTGGGCCAGGAGGCGCATCACCACCATTTCCGCCTCGTGCTCGTCGTTCTTGGCGGTCATCACCTGGATCGGATCCCCCAGGCCGAGTTCGCTCCACAGCTTCTTCTCGAACAGCTTGGTGTTGTTGGCGATGAGGGTGTTGGCGGAGCGCAAAATGCGCAGGGTGGAGCGGTAGTTCTGCTCCAGCTTCACCACGTGGAGACGGGGATAATCCTCCCGCAACAGGCGCAGGTTGTTGGCATCGGCGCCGCGCCAGGCGTAGATCGCCTGGTCGTCGTCCCCCACGGCGGTGAACATGCCCTTCACCCCCGCTAGCAGCCGCAGCAATTGGTACTGGCAGGCGTTGGTGTCCTGGTATTCGTCGATCAGCAGGTAGCGCAGCTTGTTCTGCCACTTCTCCAGCACCGCCGGATGGTCGCGGAACAACTCCACCGGCCGCAGGATCAGGTCGTCGAAATCCATCGCCTGGTAAGCCCGCAGGGTATCCTGATAGGTGAGATAGACCCGCGCCGCCTGATGCTCCGCCTCGTCCTCGGCCTGCTTCAGGACGAGGTCCGGCGTCACCATGGCGTTCTTCCACAGGGAAATCCGTCCTTGGAGGCGACGAATCTCCGCCTTGTCGGTGGTCTTGAGAATCTCGCTGGTGATGTGCATGGCGTCCGCCGCGTCCAGCACCGAAAAGCGCGGCTTGTAGCCGATGGCGGCGGCTTCCTGGCGCAGCATCAGCAGGCCCAGGGAGTGGAAGGTGGAAACGGTCAACCCTCGCCCCGACTTGCCTTCGAGCAGGGTGCCGACCCGTTCCTGCATCTCCCGCGCCGCCTTGTTGGTGAAGGTGATGGCCGCGATGTGGTTGCCGGAATAGCCGCATTCCCGGACCAGGTAGGCGATTTTGTGGGCGATCACACGGGTCTTGCCGCTCCCCGCCCCGGCCAGCACCAGCAGGGGGCCGTCCAGGTGCTTCACGGCTTCGCGCTGGGGGGAATTGAGGTGGGAAAGCATGGGGAAACCCGGTAGACGTACAGGGAGGAATTTTACCACACCCCTCCCCTGGCCCAGGTTGACGGAATCGGCTACAGTCCGGGGAACCCCGGAGCCTCTATGAACGCCCCCCCTATCCCTCTCGGCGAACGCCTGCTCGACCTGCTGCGCGCCCACCCCGGCGGGATGAGCGAGTTCGAGCTCATCGCCGCCCTGGACGACCCGGCCATCAACCGGGAAGCCCTGGCCGACACCCTGAGCCTGTTCCAGACCCACTTCCTCCTCTTCCACCATCTGTACCGCTTGCAGGAACGGTTGCGGCGGGAGCGTGCGGGGCGGCTGGAAATCCACTGCCTGAAAATCATCCTCCACCCCTTTACCCCCGGCAGCGGACAACTGCCTGCAGGAAGCGACCCCCTGGGGGATTACTACCTGGACCTGGACAACCTGGCGAGCACGGGAAAAGAAGAGGTGGAAGAACTGCTGGCGGCTTTCTGGGAACGATTCGTGGGGCAGGACGAATTGAGTGAAGCGTTACGCACCCTGGGGCTGGAAGACGCGGCCGATTTCCCCGCCATCCGCCGCCGCTACCGGGAATTGGCCATGCGCCACCACCCCGACCGGGGCGGCGATACCGAAATCCTGCAAGCCCTCAACGCAGCGATGGCGGTGCTGGCGCGCCACCATCGCCGAGAGGATTAAGCTCCGCTCAAGGCCGGATATAAACCCACCCCTGCTGCTGCTTGCGCATCAGCTCGACGATCCCCGCCGGCACCTGGCTCACCGCCGGGTGCATGTCGGCCATGGTGAGCTTGGCTCCCTTCATGGTGTTGCCGCAGGCGGCCAGGGTCACGCCGCTGTCGGCCGCTTCCTGCAAGCGGCCGCCCACTTCGGAGTCGAGCTTGAACATGTT
>JAGUYQ010000005.1 GCA_020061285.1 Betaproteobacteria bacterium | reverse complement strand
CGGGATGGCCGCCTGTATCCCGAGCGGCTGGAAGTGCCTGCCGGTGTCAAGCTCAAGTTGACGCTAAGGAACGAGGGCAAGACGCCGGTGGAATTCGAAAACCTTGAACTGCGAGTCGAAAAAGTGCTGGCGCCTGATGCGGCCACCACGGTCGTTGTCCAGCCCCTGAGGCCCGGAAGCTACCCCGTTATCGACGAATTTCACGCCGAGACCGGGAAGATGCAGTTGATCGCCAAGTGAGGTAACCAGATGCTCAATGCGCTCATTATCGTCTGGCGTGAAAGCCTCGAAGCCATGCTCGTGATCGGCGTACTGCTGGCATGGATCGCGCGCCAGCCGGAGCCCTTGCCGTTAAGACGTGGCGTTTGGCTGGGCGTTGTTGCCGGCATAGGCTTGGCGCTCGCGCTGGGTTTCGCCACCTTTTTGGCGCAAAGCCAGTTCGCCGGCCGGTCATTGGAAATTTTCCAGCTCGGCATGGTGCTGTTGGCGGCCGCCCTGATTTTCCAGATGGTGATTTGGATGCGGAGGCATGGCCGCCAAATGAAGCGGCAACTGGAGGCGCAAGCCACACGGGCCAATGGGATATTGGGCGTCGGCGCGATAACGGCGTTGGCGGTGGGACGTGAAGGTGCGGAGACCGTGGTGTTCGTCTACGGTTTGGGCCTGCAAGCGGGCGGCGCGCAACTGCTTGGTTTGCTTGCCGCCGCGATGGCGGGTTTCGCTTTGGCCGCCGCCACTGCCTGGGTGGTGGCGCGTGGGGCGCGCTTCGTTAACTACCGAATGCTGTTTGCTGTCAGTGAAATCCTGCTGCTCTTGATAGCGGGCGCGCTGCTTGTGAATGGCGTGGACCGGATGATCAGTCTCGAGTGGCTGCCGCCATTGATTGACCCGGTTTGGAATACCTCGGAACTCATCGACGATGGGCACGGCATGGGGCGTCTCTTGGCGGATTTCGTTGGCTACCGGGCACGGCCAAGCGGTGTTTTGGTGCTGGCTGTTGTTGCCTTCTGGGTCCTCGCTCTGTGGCGCTTGAATAGCGAGGGCCGCCGTGCCGTCTAAGTCCGCCGCGGCCAAGCCGAGGCGCCATACGGTACGGTCCACGTCGGCGAAGCCTACCGCGCCGCTTGGACAGTACGCACGGGACCATGCCGGACGCGCCGCGTCTGTCGCCGACGGCGTTCATTCGGGTTTTCTTGGCGCATCTGGGTGTTTTGACCACGCGGGTGTCCTGGCCACGACTTGCGCATCATCCGTCAGGAAAGACCGACTATTAGCGAAATAGCCCCTTTTTTATTACACAACCTTCAATAACCAGCCAGCCAGACACAGCGCATTGCTTACTCCAGCCAGCCCCTGCGAAATAACCGCCAAGGAGTAAACGATGAAGTCTCGCCGCAAAGCGCAATCCCCCGCACCAAAACGGCATACCGCCGAATTGACCGAGCCCGCCAGGTTGACCGAGCCGGCATTCCCCCCGTCCATGGATGCCGCCAGGCAACAGCCGGCACGTGGATTGTTGCCATTGGGCGCCTTGATGCTGGCAGCGCTGGCCCCTCAAGCCATGGCGCAACAAGCCGCCGGCGAGCAGCCAAAGGAATTGCCCACGGTCACTGTCCAGGCGGATGCTGACAAACCCGACGGCCTACTCGCCACCACGACACGCGTCGGAAAAGTGCTGCAAGACCCGCACGATATTCCACAGGCCGTGACCACGATCACGAAAACCCTGATGGACGAACAACAAGTCGGTTCGTTGCGCGAAGCGCTGCGCAATGTGTCGGGGCTCTCATTCAATGCGGCCGAGGGCGGCCGTTCCGGCGATAACATGAACTTGCGTGGTTTCTACACCTTCGGTGACATGTATCTCGACGGTATCCGCGACACCGCGCAGTACAACCGTGAGACCTTCAATCTGGAACAGGTCGATGTGTTGCGCGGCGCAGGCGCCATGTTGTTCGGACGCGGCCAAGCTGGCGGTGTCATCAACCAAGTGAGCAAGACGCCCATGCGTTTCGAGCAATACAAGCTGACCGGAAGCGTTGGCACCGACGGCTACCAGGAAGTCACGGCGGATATCAACAAGCCATTGGCTGAAAACGCGGTCCTGCGTGTCAATGCCATGCAGCGCGACGAGGGCAGTTGGCGCAGCAATCCCGCCACCGGTACCGAGCCTGAAATTCACCGCAAGGGCATTGCATGGAGTCTGGGCTTGAATCTGCGCACCGACAACCAGTTCTGGATCAATTACTACCGGCTGCAAACCAACGATAATCCGGATTACGGCATTTCGTTCAACACTGCGACCCGTGAGCCCGGAACCATCCTGCCGGCAAATTACTTTTGGGGAAATGACCGTACTTTTGACAAGAGTGACACAGAGATGACGACTCTTGTGAATGAGTACCGCATTTCGCCGGATAGCCAGTTACGTACCCAGTTGCGTTTTGCCGACTATGATCGCAGTTACTGGGCGAAGACGCCGAACCTGACCACCCCGCCGAACGCGCTGGGCGGTGTCGGTGGAAACCAGACGCGCATCTCCAATTACAAGACGGTCACCTTGCAATCTGACTACAACACCAAGTTCCAGATGTTCGGCATGAAGCACGAGGCGATTGCCGGCATCGAGTACCTCAACGAAAAGAGCTATCTCAAAGGACTGCAAAACTTCGGCACCACGGCCGCGCCGGACTATCGCCCGTATCAGGAAGCGGCGGCGGGCAACCCAACGAAGTTCACCAGTGATTCCTACGCGTTGTACGCACAAGACACCGTCGAATTCATTCCGAAGTGGAAAGCAACGATGGGTGTACGCCGCGACCAGATGGACGCCAACTACAGCAGCGCGACTTCGCCGCAACTGAAATACGGAGAGGACAGCTACCGTGCGGCGCTCTCCTTCCATCCGGCGGAAGATACCCACTATTACCTTGCCTGGAGCAATTCCTTCAGCCCGACCGCGGATTTGTATCAGTTGACTATCACCCCGCTGCCTCCTGAGCGCAGTGATGTGGTTGAACTGGGTGCCAAGTGGCTGCTGCTCGATGGCGAGTTGGCTCTGCGTGCGGCGCTGTATCAGGCGACCAAGCACTGGGAGCGCAATACCGACTTGGCATCAACCGCCGCCATCCTGACCAAGAAGCGGCGCACCAACGGCCTGGAACTTGAGGCCGCCGGGCGTCTTAGCGACCGCTGGGAGGTATTTGCAGGGTTGGCATTGATGGACGCCAAAATTCTCGAAGTGGCGGAAAACGTGAATGCCGCCACAGGGGTCATTACTTATGCCAACCCAGAATATGTTGGCAAGCGTGCGCGCAACACGCCGCGCTACACCTTCAATCTCTGGAGCACCTACCAACTGACCAGCCGCTGGAAGATCGGCGGCGGCGTCGAGGCCAAGGGCGATCGAGAAGCGGTTAACCCCAGCGGCGCAGGTGCGGTGCCAACCCTCAATGGCGTTTACCATCCCAATACCGCACCCGCTTATGCGCGCTGGGATGCGATGGCGGCTTACGAACAGGCGAAATGGACGCTGCGGCTCAACGTCAAGAATCTGTTTGACAAGCTTTACTACGATTCGGTCTATGACAACGGGGGCTTCACAGTGCCCGGCACGCGGCGAGTCGCGACCCTGACCGCCGAATACAAGTTCTAACGATAGGGAAGGCGGTTATGCTCGTCACGATCGACAATGTATTGACCCAAGAGGAACTGGCCGCCGCCCGAGACCTGCTCGCGCGCTCGTGTTGGGAAAGCGGATTGATCACCGCCGGGCCTCAGGCGGCGCAGGTCAAGAACAATCAGCAGTTGCCGGAAGGGGCTGAACACCTCCCGGCGCTGCGTCATCTCGTGCTCGGCGCCGTGAACCGCGCACCGATATTTTTTGCCGCGGCGCTGCCGCTCAAAATCCTGCCGCCCTTCTTCAACCGCTACGCCGGAGAAGCCAACACCTACGGCTTCCATACCGACAACGCCATGCGTTTGGTGCCGGATCGGCCAGGCACTTATGTCCGAGCCGATGTTTCGGCAACACTGTTTTTTTCCGATCCGGAAGACTATGAGGGAGGCGAACTGACCATCGAGGATACCTTTGGCATGCACGGCGTCAAGCTCAAGGCGGGTAGTCTGGTGGTCTATCCGTCGTCCTCGATTCATGCCGTGATGCCGGTGACAGGGGGCGAGCGGCTCGCCTGCTTCATGTTCATCCAGAGCATGGTGCGCGATCCAGGTCAGCGCCGACTGCTCTACGACATGGACATGGCACTGCTGAAGTTGCGTCAGGATGTGGGTGAAACCGATCCAGTCGTGCGTTTGACCGGCGCCTACCACAACCTCCTCCGACGCTGGGCCGAGAACTGATGTCGTCGCCGTCCGCTCAAGTCGCGCGCGACTACCTGCCGCTGGCGCGGGAGCGTTTAGAGCCGAGTATCTGGCGTTACCTTTCGGATGGCGACAGCGAAGGCAACGAGCGCGCACTTGCGGACACCCGCCTGATGCCCAGGCCCTTGCGTGACGTTCGTGGCGGACACACGCGTCTGACCCTGCTCGGTCAGGAACTCGATCATCCGATCCTGCTCGCTCCCGTGGCCTACCAGCGCCTGTTTCATCCCGATGGCGAAGCTGCCAGCGCCATGGCCGCCAGCGCTCAAGGTGGACAACTGCTTATCAGTAGTTTGGCAAGCCAACCCGTGGAAACGATTGTTGAAGCGGCTTACCAGGCAGGCGGCAAGCCGCCTTGGTTCCAGCTTTACTGGCAAGGAGATCGGGGGCGGACATTGCGGCTGATGCAACGCGCAATTCTGGCGGGGTGCTCGGTCATCGTGCTCACCGTCGATGCGCCGGTCAAACTGGCAACATTACAACTCCCTCCCGGCATTGTTGCCGTGAATTTGGAGAGGGAGTTGGATGCCGTTCCCCCCTCAACCCGGGGAAGTGTCGTCTTTGACGGCTGGATGCGCCGTGCGCCAACCTGGGACGATTTGGCGTGGCTACGCCAGCAATCGAAATTACTGCTGCTGGTAAAGGGACTGCTGCATCCGGATGATGCAGAGCAAGCCGTTTCTGTAGGCTGCGACGGCATTGTGGTTTCCAACCACGGTGGGCGTGTACTTGCTGGCGCGCCCACAAGCCTCAATGCGTTGACGCAAATTGTTCGGCGGATCGGCGGCCAGGTTCCCGTCTTGTTTGACAGCGGCATTCGCAACGGCCGGGATGTTTTTGTCGCGCTGGCGCACGGCGCAAGCGCGGTCATGATAGGCAGACCGTACGTATGGGGTTTGGCTACGAACGGTGCAATGGGAGTCGCACATGTGATTCGGCTGATGCGCGATGAGCTTGAAATGACGATGGCGCTCACCGGCTGTGCCCGCATTGCGGACATTGATGAGAAGATGCTTGCGCCCCTACCCGTGACCTGAGTCGCTAATGTGCCGCCAATGGGTTTGCGAGTCCTTAATTTGCCAACAGAGAGCTTGCAGATGAAGACGCCTTTACCGAAAAACAGATTGTCCGGCTTTTACGGGAAGCCGAGACCGCCAGCGTGCAGATCAGGGAGCGCAAGCATAACGTTACCGAGCAGGCGTTCGTCCGCTGGCGCAATAAATACGGTGGCATGAAGGTCTCCGGTGTCAGGCGGCTGAAGAGCGAGAACGGCAAGCTCAAACGCCTGGTGACCGAGCTATTGCTGGCGCTCGATGGGCTGAAATGGATACCAGTCAATGTTGACATAGCCGAGAGCTTAATTCCGGTCGTCAGATATCCAGGTTGAAGCCGGATTGGGACAATACATTCAAAAAGCGTTCTCTCGGTCGCTCTCTGTGACCCAACTTCCGAATCCAAACCCCATGGAAACCCGCATCAAATGGAGGGGGTGTCCAAGCCTAAACAGGGAGGCAGAGAGAATTTGCTCAAAAATAAGCTAAATGAAGAAAATGGACTTGGAACCGGTCAACAGCCAGAAAACAAAAAACCGCGCCAGCGTTGGTCACATGGCGCGGTCGTTTGCAGCGTAACATATTGTTTGTGTTGCGCTTGATTTGGTGGAGGCGGCGGGAATCGAACCCGCGTCCGCAAGCCCTCTACAGACAGTTCTACATACTTAGTCCGGTCAACTGGGTTTTAACCCGAAGCGCGCCGGCCGAACAGGCTCGATTCAGGCGAGTTGCCTTGGATTTAACACCGGTCAAAGCAACCCTGAACGGCGCGAGACTCCTGAAATGACTCTGCTGCGGGTTGCCCCGCCTAGCCCGGAGTCAGGCTAGTGCAGAGTCTGGCCGATTAAGCGGCCAGAGCGTAAGTTTCGTCGTTGGCGACTATTTTTTTCCAGCGGATTTACGAGGTGGCTGGTCCTCGGTATGCCCTGCGCTGCTTTGCAACCCACGTCGAAGCCAGGTCGCCCCCAAGCAGTCCTACCTATGAGAGCGAAAGGAGAGAGAAAGTTCCTTCGCTTCATGGATTTCATTATACCCGCTTATCGGTCGAGGTAGGGGAGGATATCGAGAGGCGATTGGATGATGCCGAGGGCGTTCCATTCCTGGGGGCGGTCGTTCTCCCCCAGGTAGCCGTAGGCGGCGATGAGGGTTTCCATGCCGGCGGCGCGGGCGGCTTCCACGTCCCGCTCGGCGTCGCCCACGTAGAGGCAGTCGGCAGGGGGAATGCCCACTTCCCGGCTGGCGCAGTGCATGGGTTCGGGATGGGGCTTGGGATGGGCGCAGGTGTCGCCGCCGATGACGGTGGCCGCCCGTTGTTTGAGGGCCAGTCTTTCCAGGAGGGGAAAGGCGAAGCGTTCCGGCTTGTTGGTGACCACGCCCCAGGGCAAGCCGCGCTGTTCG
>JAGUYQ010000303.1 GCA_020061285.1 Betaproteobacteria bacterium | reverse complement strand
CCTGTCCCAAGGCCAGGCCGATGAAGAACGCCGCCAGGGTGAACTCCGCCGAGCCGTGGGGCACCCCCAGGCTCCGTTCCACCGCCGGGAAGGCGGGCAGGTACATGTCGATGGACAGGGGGCCGACGGCGATGAGGGCGCCGAGCAGCACCAGCAGGGGGAGGGGAAGGCGTTGTGGGGAGGGAGGCATGTCGATGGCGAGAATGTCCTGGGCGCATGTCCTTTCCCCACGCATGCGCGTAGGGAGTAACGGGGTTCAAGTGCGTAATGGGTGATTCAGCAGCTTCCGTTCATGTCGCTGAAATAAAAAGTGCCATTAACCCAAAGGGGACGGATTTTCTTTATCGCGCAGGCTATTTAACAGTTCACGGGCCGCCACTCGCACTTCCGGGATGTGGTGCGTCGCTACGTCCCAGACGATTCCAGCGTCCAGCGCGAAATAGTGATGGGCGATCAAGTCCCGCAGGCGGGCAGGGCGCGACCAGTCGATGCTGGGCATGGCGCGGGTCGCTTCTTCGGGGAGCTTCTTGGCGGCCTCGCCGATGACTTGAAGGTTGAAGAGTACGGCATCGAAAATTGCCTCGCTATCACAAAAGCTGTCAAAAGTCTGTCCCCGCAGTAGGCGTTCGATCTTTTCTGCGCTTTCCACCAGGTCGTTGAGATACAGCGACCAGTCACGCGACACGGACCAGGTCCTTTTCCACACTGGGCCGGGCAAGGGGCTTGAGGCCGGTTTCGGTCACCAGGTCAACCCGCCGTTGTAGCAATTTCTCCAGGTAATCCTGCAGGTCCATGTACTCGTCGAAGGTGGCCGGCCCGGAAAATTCCACCAGCACGTCCACATCGCTGTCTGCCCTCATTTCGTCTCGTGCCGCTGAGCCGAATACGCCCAGATGACGCACGTGGAAACGATGCAGAATCTCTTTCCGGTGTTGTTCCAGTACGTTGAGGATTCGGGCTTTGTCCATGGTCCTATTTTCCAACTTTATCGTTCAGCGGAGATGTAGGCGTCACTTTCGTGCCAGCAACGGCTTCAGATACTGCCCAGTATAGCTCACCGCATTCTCCGCCACCGCCTCCGGCGTGCCCTCGGCGATGATGCGGCCGCCGCCGTCGCCGCCCTCGGGGCCCAGGTCGATGAGCCAGTCGGCGGTCTTGATCACGTCCAGGTTGTGCTCGATCACCACCACCGTGTTGCCGTGGTCCCGCAGGCGGTGGATGACGTCCAGGAGGAGTTGGATGTCGGCGAAGTGCAGGCCGGTGGTGGGCTCGTCCAGGATGTAGAGGGTGCGGCCCGTGTCCCGTTTGGATAGCTCCAGGGACAGCTTGACCCGCTGCGCCTCGCCGCCGGAGAGGGTGGTGGCGCTCTGGCCCAGGGTGATGTAGCCCAGGCCCACGTCCAGCAGGGTGTGCAGCTTGCGGGCCACGGTGGGCACCGCCTCGAAGAATTCGTGGGCCTTCTCCACGGTCATTTCCAGCACCTCGTGGATATTCTTGCCCTTGTACTGCACCTCCAGGGTTTCCCGGTTGTAGCGCTTGCCCTTGCACACGTCGCAGGGGACGTAGATGTCGGGCAGGAAGTGCATCTCCACCTTGATCACGCCGTCCCCCTGGCAGGCCTCGCAGCGGCCGCCCTTGACGTTGAAGGAGAAGCGCCCCGGGCCGTAGCCCCGCTCGCGGGAGGTGGGCGTGCCGGCGAACAGCTCCCGGATGGGGGTGAAGAGGCCTGTGTAGGTGGCCGGGTTGGAGCGCGGTGTGCGGCCGATGGGGCTCTGGTCCACGTCGATTACCTTGTCGAAGAACTCCAGTCCCTGGATTTCCTCGTGGGGCGCCGGCTCCGTGGTGCTGCCGTAGAGATGGCGGGCCACGGCGGGGTAGAGGGTGTCGTTGATGAGGGTGGACTTGCCAGAGCCGGAAACGCCGGTGACGCACACCAGTAGCCCCACCGGCAGCTTGAGGCTCACCTGCTTCAGGTTGTTGCCGGCGGCGCCGCTGAGGGTGAGGATGCGCTTGGGGTCGGGCTTGTGGCGCTTCTGCGGTACCTCGATCTTCTTCGCGCCGGAAAGGTACTGGCCGGTGAGGGAATCCGGGTTGGCCTTCACTTCCGCCGGGGTGCCGTGGGCGACGATGGCGCCGCCGTGGATTCCCGCGCCGGGGCCGATGTCCACGATGTAGTCGGCCTCCATGATGGCCTCCTCGTCGTGTTCGACGACGATCACGCTGTTGCCCAGGTCACGCAGGCGCTTGAGGGTGTTGAGGAGGCGGGTGTTGTCCCGCTGGTGGAGGCCGATGGAGGGCTCGTCCAGGACGTACATCACCCCCGTGAGGCCGGAGCCGATCTGGCTCGCCAGGCGGATGCGCTGGGCCTCGCCGCCGGACAGGGTGTCAGCGGAGCGGTCCAGCATCAGGTAATCCAGGCCCACGTTGTTGAGGAACACCAGGCGGTCGGCGATTTCCTTGACGATCTTCTCCGCCACCGTCTGCTTGTGGCCGGTGAACTGGATGAGGTCGAAGAAGCGCAGGGCCTCCTTCAGGGGCAGGTGGCTCACCTCGTGGATAGTCTTGCCGCCCACCTTCACGTGGCGGGCTTCACGGCGCAGGCGTGCGCCCTCGCACTCGGGGCAGGGCTGGGCGTTGAGGAACTTGGCCAGCTCCTCCCGCACGGCGGTGGAGTCGGTCTCCCGGTAGCGCCGTTCCAGGTTGTGGATGACGCCCTCGAAGGGGTGGCTGCGCTTGGAAACGATGCCCCGTTCGTTGATGAAGCGGAATTCGACGGCCTCCTTGCCGCTGCCGTAGAGGATGGCGTTCTGCACATCCTCGGACAACTCCTCGAAAGGCAGTTCGATGTCGAAATCATAGTGCTTGGCCAGATCCTGCAGCATCTGGAAAAAGAACTGGTTGCGCCGGTCCCAGCCCTTGATGGCGCCGCTGCCCAGGGACATATGGGGAAAGGCGACGATGCGCTTGGGGTCGAAGAAGGTGACGTTACCCAGGCCGTCGCATTTGGGGCAGGCGCCCATGGGGTTGTTGAAGGAGAACAGGCGCGGCTCCAGTTCCGGCAGGGAGTAGTTGCACACCGGGCAGGCGAACTTGGCGGAGAAGAGGTGCTCGCGGCCAGAGTCCATCTCCACCGCCAGGGCCTTGCCGTCGGACAGGCGTAGGGCGGTCTCGAAGGACTCCGCCAGGCGCTGCTTGAGGTCCGGCCGCAGCTTGATGCGGTCCACCACCACGTCGATGTTGTGCTTGTGGGTCTTGGCCAGCTTGGGCACCGCGTCGATCTCGTAGGTCTCCCCGTCCACCCGCAGGCGCACGAAGCCTTGGGCCCGCAGCTCGTCGAACAGGTCCACGAACTCGCCCTTGCGCTCCGCCACCACCGGCGACAGGATCATCAGCTTGGTTTCCTCCGGCAGTTCCAGCACCGCGTCCACCATCTGGGACACGCTCTGGGCGGCCAGCAGGATGTTGTGCTCCGGGCAGAACGGGTCCCCGGCGCGGGCGTAGAGCAGGCGCAGGTAGTCGTGGATTTCCGTCACCGTGCCCACCGTGGAGCGGGGGTTGTGGCTGGTGGCTTTCTGCTCGATGGAAATGGCTGGGGATAGGCCTTCGATGGCATCCACGTCGGGCTTTTCCAGGCGCTGCAAAAATTGCCGCGCGTAGGCGGAGAGGGATTCCACATAACGCCGCTGCCCCTCGGCGTAGAGGGTGTCGAAAGCCAGGGACGATTTGCCGGAACCGGATAGGCCGGTGACCACCACCAACTGGTCCCGGGGAATGTCCAGGTTGACGTTCTTCAGGTTGTGGGTGCGGGCGCCGCGGATTTTGATGTAGTGCATGGTGCTGCTCAGGGGGAAAAGGCCAATCCGCTACTATACGGAATTTTGGGGGGGAAGCTCAAATCGGAGCGGGGGAGAAGGGAGGGGAGCGGTTTGGTAATTCTGCGGATGGTGAGGGAGGTGGGAAAGCGGGGATGAAAGTGAAAAATTAAAGTGAAGCTGACCTTATTTGATTTGCTTACACTTCAGGGAACGGATGGCTCATATCGCTCGCGATATAGGCGCGAGTGATTTCCCTTATGCGACTGGCCTGCTCGTCGGTAATTACGCGGTCTGTGCCATCGAAGGTGCTCAAGAAGCCCTTGTCTATGTGCGGATTGTTGAGCGTGGCGCCTCGTTCGGCGATGTATTGGGCGCGGAGCTTCAGAATACACAGCATAGCCTGCGGGGAAATCATTCTTACTCCATTAACGGTAACGTCCTGAGCAGCCCTATATTGCTCAATCGTCCACTGTTTCTTATGCAAGCGCTTGGCGTCTGCAAGCGAATATGCCTCGCGTGCCCCACTTATGGCATGCAGGTCGTCCATTGTGAGTAATTGGGATGCGCGTCGCGCAAGCTCAAAATCTGGCAGAATTTTCTGCTCAATCTTGGAAATCCAGGGGAGTAAATCAGCCGGGGTTAAGCATAGGCTTCCTATCAATTCTGGCTGCCGTTCTCTTGTATAGAAGCCGATGACCCACATGACGTGTTTCCACTTCTGGATGTGCGCCATGCCCACATCTCGAGCAGTCGCGATTGAGCTCCCCGTAGTTGACTTCACCTCGACGGGAATTTGAAATCTGCGCCCTGCTACATCGACATTGAAATAGGCATCCGTGCCACCTCGTTGGTGCGCCGGGTCCCACGTTAGATTAAACAGTCGGCAAAGTTCTCGTTCTCGTGCGTCGTCTTGAACTGTCATGCAATTGCCCTCAACGCTGTCGCAATAGCAATCGCAACCCTATACCCGACTGGTGGGCATACGGAATTTCCGATTTGACCAAGAGCCTGATAAACAGCGCCGCTAAAAGCCCAGTCGTCAGGGAAACCCTGTAGCAAGGCACAGTCTTGCACGGCCAATCTCTTGTGCCCGTTCTCAGGCGGATAGAGCGCGGCGATCTCCCGTGACTTTTGCACCCCGTTGGGCCAAATGCCGAGCCGGTTCCAGACCTCGAGCGATGCCTTGCTGTTCACTACGCCCGTAGTATTGCGCGGGCCTGTAAAGCCTGAGCGCAGGGTTGGTGCGACCACATCGAATCCGGTGTCGTCCAACCCAAGAGAGTGTCGAGCTGTATTCAACGGCGGCAAGCCACTAGGCTCGGCCGAGTGCGTCGGAGCCGGCGGTACGAAACGTATGGCATGCCGCTTCTGCCGGAAACCAACAATGAACACTCTGTTGCGTGCTTGAGGAACACCGAATTCATCGGCACGCACCCGGAACGTAAACAAATGGTAAGTGCGGTCCAGGGGGGTAATAATGTTCTCGTCTACAAACCCCTTAAATTTCGCGTCGAGCAGCCCAGGGACATTTTCCGCCACGAAGGCCAACGGCCGGGTAGCTAGGATGCCAGCAACGAAGGCTGGCCACATGTTTCTTGGGTCATTCGGGCCGGCCTGCTTGCCCGCGATGGAGAAGGGCTGGCAAGGCGGCCCTCCCTGCACGACATCCATGCCTCGATAGGCGGCCCAATCGACTTGAGTCACGTCACCATCGTTGCCGCTGTAAACCTGCCAATTCGGGCGGTTGATACGCAGCGTGTCCCCGCACACATCAAGGACATCGTAGGACGCCACATGACCATAACCGGCCCGCTCGAAACCCAAATCCAGACCGCCGCCTCCCGAGAACAGCGAGAGCGTTGAAAGGCCATGCGTTGCGACCAACGGCATGAGTTGCAGTGGGTTGAGTCGAGGAACGTGCAGATTAGCAGGGTGAGTATCCTGTGCGGCTGCTAGCAGCGCCTGCTTTCGCTGCTGGGACCGAATGGAGGTTTCCCTGTATTGTTGGCGTCGTTCTGCGGTTATGTCGTATGCCATATTTTTCCATTTTATCGCTTAGTGGTTTTTCTGCACAGGCCGTTGCCCCGGTGCTAAAGGGGTATCCTCGCATAACATCCAGCTTCATGCCGCTACCGGCTCGATTTCCTCCTCGATGCGCTGGGCGTTCTCGATCTCTGCCACCCGTAGGTCGTAGGCGGCCTGGAGGTTCAGCCAGGAGCGGGCGTCGCCGCCGAAGTAGCGGGCCAGGCGCATGGCGGTGTCCGCCGTCACGCCCCGGCGCTCCCGCACGACGTCGTTGATGCGCGGGGTGGGCACGTGCAGGGCCTTCGCCAGGGCGTTGGCGCTCATGCCCAGGGGGACTAGAAAATCCTCCCGCAGAATCTCGCCGGGGTGCACCGGCCTCATGCCGTTCTTGGCCATGGTTCGCTCCTCAATGGTAATCCACGATTTCTACGTCTTTCGGGCCGTATTCATCCAGCGGAAGCTCTGGATCATGATGGAACGCTATAACGTTTAATGTTAAACGGCAAGGCGAGGGGTGGCATGGGTTAGGAGCACGGCTTGCCTCACGTCCGACGCTGATAGCCAAAACGTATCATCTTCATTGGAATAATTCATTGGTAATCGGAACGTGTGATGGCTAGGCTTTGAAGGGAGCATTGCCCCGTTCACCACGACTATAAGGAGGAAGCCCCATGAGCAGCGAAAGCAAGTGCCCATTCGCCGACATGCACGGTGCCCGCACGACGGCCGGCGCCCAATCGAATCGTGACTGGTGGCCGAACCAGTTGAACCTCAGGATACTGCACCAGCACTCCGCGAAATCCAGCCCCATGGGCAAGGATTTCAACTATGCCGATGAGTTCAAGAAGCTCGACCTGGCTGCCGTGAAGAAGGACCTCTACGTGCTGATGACCGATTCGCAAGACTGGTGGCCCGCCGACTGGGGGCACTACGGTGGCCTGTTCATCCGCATGGCCTGGCACAGCGCCGGCACCTACCGCATTTCCGACGGGCGCGGCGGCGCCGGCCACGGCAACCAGCGTTTCGCGCCCGTCAATAGCTGGCCCGACAACGTGAACCTCGACAAGGCCCGCCGCCTGCTTTGGCCGGTCAAGCGGAAGTACGGCAACAAGATATCCTGGGCCGATCTCATCATCCTGGCCGGCAATTGCGCTCTGGAGTCGATGGGTTTCAAGACTTTCGGCTTCGCCGGCGGGCGCGAGGACATATGGGAACCGGAAGAGGATGTCTACTGGGGTTCCGAAGCCGAGTGGCTGGGCGACCAGCGCTACAGCGGCGACCGAGAATTGGAAAACCCGCTGGCCGCCGTGCAGATGGGCCTGATCTATGTGAATCCCGAGGGCCCCAACGGCATGCCGGACGCCGTTGCTTCGGGTCGCGACGTGCGCGAAACCTTCGCTCGCATGGCCATGAACGACTACGAGACCGTCGCCCTGGTCGCCGGCGGGCACACCTTCGGCAAGTGCCACGGCGCGGGCGACCCGAAGTTGGTCGGCCCAGAGCCGGAAGCCGCTCCCCTCGATGAAATGGGCATGGGCTGGAAGAATGCCTTTGGCTCTGGCCGCGGAGGAGATACCACCTCCAGCGGCATCGAAGGCGCCTGGACGCCGAATCCCACGCAATGGGACAACGGCTATTTCGACATGCTCTTCGGCCACGACTGGAACTTGGTGAAGAGCCCCGCCGGCGCGTGGCAATGGGTGCCGGTCAACCCGGCCGAGAAGGACCTCGCCCCCGCCGCGCACGATCCCGCGAAGAAGGTCGTCACCATCATGACCACCGCCGATCTGTCGCTGCGCATGGATTCGATCTATGAGCCGATTGCGCGGCACTTCCACAAGAACCCGGACGAGTTTGCCGACGCCTTCGCCCGTGCCTGGTTCAAGCTGACCCACCGCGACCTGGGTCCGCGCTCCCGCTATCTGGGCCCCGAGGTCCCGGCCGAAGCGCTGATCTGGCAGGACCCCGTACCTGCCGTTGACCACGCGCTGGTCGATGCCAAGGATATCGCCGACCTGAAGGCCGCGGTGCTTGCCTCCGGCTTGTCGGTTTCCGAGTTGGTGACCACCGCCTGGGCCTCCGCTTCCAGCTTCCGCGGCTCCGACAAGCGCGGCGGCGCCAACGGCGCGCGCATCCGGCTGGCGCCCCAGAAGGATTGGGAAGCCAACCAGCCCACCCAGTTGGCGAAGGTGCTGATGGCCCTAGAAGGCGTGCAGCAGGGCTTCAACGCCGCGCAAAGCGGTGGCAAGAAGATATCGCTGGCGGATATGATCGTGCTGGGCGGCTGCGCCGCCGTTGAGCAGGCCGCCAAGGCTGGCGGCCATGCGGTTGAGGTACCGTTCACGCCGGGGCGCACCGATGCGTCGCAGGACCAGACCGATGTCGTTGCCTTTGAAGTTCTCGAACCCGTCGCCGACGGCTTCCGCAACTTCATCAAGGGGGCCTCCCGCGTGCGCGCAGAGGAACGGCTGCTCGACAAGGCGCAATTGCTGACGTTGACCGCGCCCGAGATGACGGTCCTCATCGGCGGCATGCGCGCGCTGAACACCAATGTCGGCGGCACGGCCCATGGCGTTTTCACCACGCGGCCCGGCGTCCTCGGCAACGATTTCTTCGTCAACCTTCTCGACATGGGCACGGTGTGGGCGCCGACCTCCGAAGCCGCCGAGCTGTTCGAGGGCCGCGACCGCGCGAGCGGTGCGCTCAAGTGGACCGCCACCCGCGTCGATCTGGTATTCGGTTCCAACTCGCAACTGCGGGCGCTGGCCGAGGTCTATGCCCAGGACGACGCGCAGGAGTCCTTCGTGCGGGATTTCGTCGCCGCCTGGAGCAAGGTGATGAACCTCGACCGCTTCGATGTGAAGTAAAGGCGGGGGAAAATGTCGCATCCCGACCGCCGGACTTTGCGGCGGCGGGATGGCAGCCACGGTGCGGCGGCCCCGTGCCTCCAGGCGGTGCACGGGTCCGGTTATGGCCGTTTCCGGTCGTAGCGGTGTCGGCGGCCTTGTCCATTGGCCGTGTCGCAAATCAAAAGGGTCTGCCTCGAATAGCTTTCAGGTTCACGCGGCCCCAGACCGATTTTTTCCTCGATGCGCCGGGCGTTCTCGATCTGGAAGCCGTCGGCAGCGTTTATTCATAGCCATCGATTTCGACAGGTGGATGCAAGGATAGCCTGCTAAAATAGTCGGCTTCTTCAACAAACCCAGCCTCCAACGGAATGCAGAACAGCGACACGATGACCCCCCTGGAACGGCGCGCCACCTTCGGTCTCGCCGGTATTTTCGGCCTGCGCATGCTGGGCCTGTTTCTGATCCTGCCGATTTTCGCCATTTACGCCGAGGGCCTGCCCGGCGGCACGGACCACGCCAAGGTGGGCCTGGCCCTGGG
>JAGUYQ010000208.1 GCA_020061285.1 Betaproteobacteria bacterium | reverse complement strand
GCCCAAGGCTTCCTCGAACCGTCCCAGTTGGACGAGGTGGACGAAGCCAGGATTCCCGGTTATGCGCCCTAAGGTGACGCATTCCGTCACATTGTGACTTTGAATGGCTTAAGATTTTTCCTTGAGCCTAGCCAGCGAAATCTGGCGGCGGGTGAAACTGCCAGATATGGCGAGGATTCGGCGAGAGGGGGAAAGATGGCACACCCCTTGCTGACTTGTTGGCCGGACACGACGGTGTTCGCTTAATCAACCATTGATGGGAGACGTAACTATGAAACAAGTGCAAAAGGGTTTCACCCTGATCGAACTGATGATCGTGGTCGCGATCATCGGTATTCTGGCTGCTGTCGCGATTCCGGCTTACCAGGATTACATCGCCCGCGCGCAAGTGACGGAGGGTGTGGAATTGGCGGGCGGCTTCAAGACCCCCATTTCCGAATTCGTTTCCGACAAGGGCCACTTCCCGGCTAGCGTTGGCGCTTCCAATTCCACCAGTTCCGTTGAGGGCACGACTGTGGGCAAGTATGCCACCATCACCTATGACAATAGTAACGGTCAGTTGACTGCTACTTTCGGCGGCAGTGGTCAAGCCGTCTCCTCCGGCATTAGCGGCCAAACCCTTACCCTGACCCCCAATGGCGATGGCACGGTGTGGACTTGCGCGGCCGGCACGATCAACGCCAAATACCTGCCCGGTGCGTGCAAATAATCCAGCTTGACGCACTGAAACCGGGAAAGCCGTCCTCTAGCGAGGGCGGCTTTTTTTGCGTGGCGAAACTATGAACAGTTGGCATCGTTGGCGTTGGCGGCTGGTTTTGGCCATGCTCCTGGCCCTGGCGTGGGGCGTGTTCCAGCCCGGCCTCAAGGGCGTTTTCCTGCTGGACGACTACCAGAATCTCAAGACCCTGGAGCGGCTGGAGAAGCCCGTTTCCCCGCAAAAGCTGGCTAGCGTCGTGTTCTCCAACCCGTCGGGGGACGGGGGGCGGGGCGTCGCTATGCTCACCTTCGCCGCCCAGCATGCCTCCTGGCCGGGTGATCCGGCCGCCTTCAAGAGGGTGAATCTGGCGCTTCATCTGCTCAACGGCTTTCTGCTTTATTGTTTCCTCAACCGCCTTTTTGCGCTGATGAGGGTGTCGGCCCCGCGGCGAAATGGGTTGGCCCTGGCGGCCACGGCACTTTGGATGCTGCATCCCATGCAGGTGTCCACGGTTCTTTACGTGGTGCAGCGCATGGCCGAACTCAGCGCCACCTTTACCCTGCTGGGTTTGCTGGCGTATCTTGCCGGCCGCAAAGCGGTGATGGAACGGCCCTGGCGCGGTTATGCCGTCATGACGTTCGGCCTGGGCATATTCGGAAGCCTTGCCGTTCTGAGCAAGGAGAACGGCGTGCTGTTGCTCCTGTATATCTGGGTGTTGGAATTCACGCTACTCAGGACCTTGCCGTCCCCGCCTTATTGGAAAACATGGAAAGCAGCCGTGCTCGGCCTGCCCTTGCTGGCGGTGGGCGGGTATTTCGCCGTTCGCTTTTCCACTTGGATATTGCCTGGGTATGATCTGCGGGATTTTACGCTCGGTGAACGGCTGCTGACGGAAGCGAGAGTGCTTTCGGATTACCTCGGTTTGCTGTTGCTGCCCCATCCCGGTGCATTCGGGCTGTTTCATGACGATTACGCCCTCTCTCGCTCGCTTCTCGACCCGCCCTGGACCTTGGCGGCGGTGGCCCTGTTGTCGGCCTTGCTGGCCTCCGCTTTCTATGTGCGCAAGCGCTATCCGGTATACGCCTTTGCGGTGCTCTGGTTTTTTGCCGGGCACCTGATCGAGTCCACGGTGATTCCCCTGGAACTGTATTTCGAGCATCGCAACTATTTGCCCTCCCTGGGACTCTTTTTTGCGTTCGCCTACGCTGTGGATTATCTTGCACGGGAGCGCTTCAACCAGCGGATGAGGGGCCCGGTTATCGGCTTCTTGGCGGTTTGGATCGTGCTGCTGGCGGCCATGAGTTGGAATGAAAGCCGTTTGTGGGGAAATCCCGTGTTGCAGGCCGTGGTCTGGTCCAAGGCGCATCCGGACTCGATCCGGGCCCAACTGCAACTGGCGGCGATCAAGCAGGCCCTGGGGGATGTTCGCGGCGCGGAAGAAATCTATTCCGCCATAAGTCGGAACGAGCCCGGCGTCTATCCGTCCTGGCTGGCCTTGGGCTGTTTGAGCCCGGACGTGCGGCTGCCTTTAGGTGAGGCGGCGGCCGAGGCCCTCCGCTCCGCCCGCTTTTCCAAACTGCCCTTTGGGGGGATGGAACGCTTGGTCATCGCCAAGGAGAACGGGACCTGTGGCAATATCCCGGCTGCATCGGTGCTTGGACTTTTCGATGCCTTGCTGGAAAATCCCAATTTCACCAGCCGCCGCCACCTCTATCTGGTTCTGAAGGGGCGGTGGTTGTTGGCCGACGGGCAATGGGCCCCGGCCTTGGCGTGCTTCGATGAGGCCTATGGGCTGCTGCCCAGCGTGGATGTGGCGCTGATGGGGGCCAGTGCGCTGGTGTTGGCGGGGCAAGCGGAAAAGGCCGGACGCTATGTGCGCATGGCACGGGAGGCGAACGTTGCCGGAAACCGGTTGTCCCGCATGTTCTACCAGAAGGATATCGAACAATGGGAAATGCTGCTGCATGCGTTGCAGCGCCTTCGACCCTAAGTAAGGGCACTGAGCGGGGAGTCTGAGAAGTGGAAAATTGCAGCTTCAGTATCGTGATTCCCGCCCGCAACGAGGCGGAAGGGTTGCGCCGTTTGTTGCCCGCCGTGGTAGCGGCATTGCCGGGTGCCGAGATTATCGTCGTGGACGACGGCTCCACCGACGATACGCCCGCCGTCTGCGCGAATTTCCCGGTGAAGGCGATTGTC
>JAGUYQ010000263.1 GCA_020061285.1 Betaproteobacteria bacterium | reverse complement strand
ATCACCGTCGCCCAGGCACTGCATTGGTTCGACTTCCCCGCCTTCTACGCCGAGGCCGAGCGGGTGCTGAAACCCGGCGGCGTGCTGGCCGCTTGGTGTTATGGCCTGTTCCGCACCGGTAGCGAGGCGGACGGGGTGCTGGACGTTTTCTACACGGAAACGGTTGGCCCCTACTGGCCGCCGGAGCGTCGCTTGATCGAGGAGGAGTACCGCAGCGTGCCCTTTCCCTTCCCCGAGACGGCGGCGCCGGAATTCGCCATGGAGGCGGAGTGGGACATGGACGACCTGCTCGGCTATTTCGGTACCTGGTCGGCGGTGCAGGGCTACCGGGAGGAGCGGGGCAGCGACCCGGTGGCGGAAATCCGCGAGCGCTTGGCGGCGGCTTGGGGTTCTCCTCACGCCAAGAAAACAATAAAATGGCCGGTCCATCTGCGGGTGGGCCGCCTTCCCCGTTAACCTGAAAGGATAGTCGTACGATGTTCACCGGTATCGTCCAAGCCGTCGGCAAAATCGAGAAACTGGAGCCCCTCGCCCAAGGCGTGCGGCTCACCATCCGCTCCACGGGCCTGGACCTGTCCGACGTTTCCCTGGGGGACAGCATCGCCGCCAACGGCGTGTGCCTGACCGTCATCGCCAAGGCGGGCAATGATGCCTACCAGGTGGACGTGTCACGGGAAACCCTCAACTGCACCGAAGGCCTGGGCGTGGAAGGGGGTGAGTTGAACCTGGAGAAGGCCATGCGCCTCAACGACCAGATCGGCGGCCATATGGTTTCCGGCCACGTGGACGGCGTGGGGACGGTGGTGGCCTTCGACCCGGTGGGGGAATGCTACCTGCTGCGCATCAAGGCGCCCCTGTCCATCGCCAAGTACATCGCCTACAAGGGCTCCATGACGGTAAACGGCGTCAGCCTCACGGTGAATTCGGTAGAGCACGACGAATTCACGATCAATTTAATCCCCCACACGCTGGAGGTCACCACCCTCAAGCACCTCAAGGCGGGCTCCAAGGTCAACCTGGAAGTGGACCTGATCGCCCGCTACGTCGAACGCATGATGCAATTCCAGGAAACACAAGCATGACTATCA
Source organism: Betaproteobacteria bacterium (assembly GCA_020061285.1). The sequence continues at coordinate 2,189 of JAGUYQ010000263.1, read as the reverse complement.
GCCCCACCGAAGAAATCATCGCCGACATCAAGGCCGGCCGCATGGTCGTCCTGGTGGACGAGGAAGACCGGGAGAACGAAGGCGACCTGTTGATGGCCGCCGAGTTCGTCACCCCCGAAGCCATCAACTTCATGATCCGCCACGCCCGCGGCCTGGTGTGCCTCACCCTCACCGAGGAGCACTGCCGCCAGTTGGACCTGCCCCTGATGGTGTCGGCCAACAAGCTGGCCCTGGGCACCAACTTCACCGTCTCCATCGAGGCGGCGGAAGGCGTGACCACCGGCATCTCCGCCTCCGACCGGGCCAAGACCATCCTGGCGGCGGTGAAGAAGGACGCCAAGCCGAGCGACCTCAACCAGCCCGGCCACATCTTCCCGCTGAAAGCCCAGAACGGCGGCGTGCTGGTCCGCTCCGGCCATACCGAGGCGGGCTGCGATCTCGCCACCCTGGCCGGTGTCGAGCCGGCGGCGGTGATCTGCGAAATCATCAAGGAAGACGGCGAAATGGCCCGCCTGCCGGAGCTGCTGGAATTCGCCAAGGAGCACGGCCTGAAGATCGGCACCATCGCCGATCTCATCCACTACCGCAGCCAGAACGAGCGCCTGGTGGAGCGGGCGGCGGAACGCACCGTCAACACCTGCTTCGGCGAGTTCAAGCTGATCGCCTACCGGGACAAGACCGGCAACGAGGTACACCTGGCCCTGGTCAAGGGCGACATCGTCCCCGGCGAGGAAGTGTTGGTGCGGGTCCACGAGCCCCTGTCGGCCCTGGATTTGCTGGATACCCACAGCTTCGAGCATTCCTTCAGCGTTCCCGAGGCCATGAAGGCAGTGGCCGAGGCGGGCAAGGGGGTCATCATCCTGATGCGCCGTCCCGAAAACGCCGACGACCTGCTGGAACGCATGCAGCGCACCGAGCCCAAGCCCCCCGCCAAGGTGGACCTGCGCAACTACGGCATCGGCGCCCAGATACTGCGGGACCTCAACGTCACCAAGATGCGTCTCCTGGCCGTCCCCCGCAAGATGCCGAGCATGACCGGCTTCGACCTGGAAGTGGCGGGCTACCAGGAACCCAAGGCTTAACCGAACAAGGAAAGAACACCCATGGCACATTACGACAACATCACCGAATGCGAACAGAACCTCGACGGCAAGGGCCTCAAGGTCGGCATCGTCATGAGCCGCTTCAACATCGACGTGTGCGAGGGCCTGCTGGGCGCCTGCCGCGACGAGCTGGTGAAGCTGGGCGTGGCTGAGAGCGACATCACCCTGGCCACCGTGCCCGGCGCCCTGGAGCACCCCATCGTCCTCCAGAAAATGGCCCGCTCCGGCAAGTTCGACACCCTGGTGGCCCTCGGCGCGGTGATTCGCGGCGATACCTACCACTTCGAGCTGGTGTCCAACGAGTCCGGCTCCGGCATCACCCGCGTCGCCCTGGACACCGGCGTGCCCATCGCCAACGGCGTTCTCACCACCGACACCGACGAGCAGGCCCTGGCCCGCATGGCCGAGAAGGGCGCCGACTGCGCCAAGGCGGCGGTGGAGATGGCCAACCTGCTGAAATGTCTATGAGCCAAGTCAAACCTGGCTCCGGCCCCAAGAAGAGCCGCCGCAAGTCCCGCGAGTTCGCCCTCCAGGCCCTCTATCAGTGGCGGGTGGGCGGCGATGCGGCGGGCATCGTCATGGCCCAGTTGGCCGAGGAGAAGGAATTCTCCAAGGTTGACGAGGCGCATTTCAGCGACCTGGTGAAGGGCGTCACCGCCCACGCCGACGCGCTCAACGCCCTCTTGGTTCCCCACATCGACCGCAAGGTGGAGGAGCTCTCCCCCGTTGAGCACGCCCTGCTGCTGCTGGGGGCCTACGAGTTGCAGCATCATCCCGAGATTCCCTACCGGGTGGTGATCAACGAGGCAGTGGAACTGGCCAAGAGCTACGGCGGCACCGATGGCCACAAGTTCGTCAACGGCGTTCTCGACAAGCTGGCCGGCCAACTGCGGGCGGTGGAAATCGCCGCCAAATTCGAGCCGAAACAGAAAAGCCCGAAAACCGAGGGCTGATTCTCCCCGGTGCTCGGGCGGCGTTTCCGCAGTAGAATCCCCCGATGCCCTCCGAATTCGACCTCATCAAACGCTTCTTCACCCGCCCCACCCCCGGCGCCCTGCTCGGGGTGGGCGACGACGCGGCCCTGCT
>JAGUYQ010000344.1 GCA_020061285.1 Betaproteobacteria bacterium | reverse complement strand
TTCGGTTACAGCCTGCGGCAAATTATTTTCCACTTCCGACAGTTCGACGGCCTGGCGCAGGTGATCCACGTAGTGGGCACGCAGGTGATCCTGGAGGCGGAACTTGGCGATGGCGTAGGCCCACGGCTTGTAGGGCCGCTCGCCGTCGTAGGTGTGGCGCGCCTTGTGGATGGAGATCAGGATTTCCTGCAACAGGTCGTCCACCTCGCTGCTGCCGCCCAGGTGCTTCATCAGGAAGGGCCGCAGGAAATGCGAGGTTTCCCGCAGCAAGGCGGCATAGGCCTCCTTGTCCCCGGCCAGGGCTTGCCGCATCAGCATTTCCAGATTGTCGGTGTGCTCCGCCATCGAAAATTTTTCCGGCTGTGTAACCTTTTCTTCTCGCCCCTCGAATTAGGGGATGCACGGGCTATGTATGACCCCGGCAATGATGCCACTTTTTATCCAGCTAGGAGAATGAAATGAAAAAACTTTCCCACAACCTGCTCGCCCTCTGTCTGATCGCTTCCGGCAGCCTCGTGCTGGCCCAGAGCGCCGCGGCGATGGAGCCCACGGAAAAAGGCGCCATGACCAAGGACTCGATGAAGAAAGACACCATGAAGAAGGATGCCATGGGCAAGGACTCGATGACCAAGGACAGCATGAAAAAAGACACCATGGAAAAGGATTCCATGAAGCGAATGCAGTAATCCCTGCTTCCCGCGCGGTACGGCATGCCGTTGCGACGGCGTGCCGGATTCACGCGGCGATGTAACCGTTTTCCCCCGCTCTCCGAATAAACAGGCAAAGGCGCGCCGCTCCCGGTGCTCACAGGAACACACTCAAGACGAGACATCACATCATGAACACCATCGACATCGGTTTGGCATTTCTCGAAGGCTTGGCGCTCATCGTCTCGCCCTGCATCCTGCCGGTTCTGCCCCTGGTGCTGGCGGCATCGGTGGAAGGCGGCAGACGCCGCCCCTACGGCATCATCATCGGCTTCGTACTGGCCTTCAGCCTCTTCGCCATCCTGGCGCGCAAACTCGTCGCCCTCCTCGGCATCGACCTCGACCTGGTCAAGGATGCGTCCCTGGTGTTTCTGGCGCTGTTCGGCCTGGTTCTGCTGTCGGAAAAACTGTCGGAAAAATTCAGCTCCCTGACCCAGGGCGCGGCCAACTTCGGCAATCAATTGGCCGCTAGCGGCGGCGAGGGGCTGCTCAGCGGCGTCCTGATCGGTTCCCTCATCGGGCTGGTGTGGACGCCCTGCGCCGGGCCCATCCTGGCCGCCGTGCTGGTGCAGGTCATCCGTCAACAAACCGACTTGGCCGGCAACCTCATCATCGTCTCCTTCGCCGTCGGCGCGGGGGTGCCGATGCTCGCCATCGCCCTCTCCGGGAGGAAAATCATGAACAAACTGGGTTTCTTCACCCGCCATGCCGAAGCGGTACGCAAGGCCTTCGGCGTCCTCATCCTGCTGTCCGTCGCCTACATCGCCTCCGGCGTGGATGCGCAGACCCTGCTCTTTTCCTCCAGCAAGCCGTCCCAGCCGGTGGCGGCCAGCGAACAGGGCCTGCAACACGCCCTGGACAAGCCCTATCCCGCCCCGGAATTCGCCGGCCTCGACAACTGGCAAAACTCGCCGCCCCTCACCCTGCAAAGCCTGAAGGGCAAGGTGGTGCTGGTGGATTTCTGGACCTACTCCTGCATCAACTGCATCCGCACCCTGCCCTACCTCACCGAGTGGGACAGGAAATACCGCAGCCAGGGGCTGGTGATCGTCGGCGTCCATTCGCCGGAGTTCGAGTTCGAGAAGAAGCTCGACAACGTCAAGGCCGCCATCGCCCAATACGGCATCCATTACCCGGTGGCCCAGGACAACCGCTTCGCCACCTGGGATAGCTTCCAAAACAGCTACTGGCCCGCCCATTACCTCATCAACCGCGACGGCCAGGTGGTCTATACCCACTTCGGCGAAGGCGAATATGGCGTGACGGAAAACAACATCCGCCACCTCCTCGGCCTGACCGGCAAGGCGGACGCCGTCCAGGCGCAAGCCCCCCCCATCGCCCCCGACCAGACGGATGAAACCTATCTCGGCTATGCCCGCGCCAACCGTTTCAGCGGCAAGGAAGCCGTCAGCCGCGATGCCCCAAGCGCCTACCGTTTCCCTCCCTTCATGGCCGAGGGCGAGTGGGCCCTGAACGGCAAATGGCAAGTGGCGGCGGAGAAAATCGTCAGCGGGGAAAAAGCCGCCGCGCTACGCCTCAACTTCAAGGCGCGCAAGGTCTTCCTGGTGCTGGGCAGCGCCAGCGGCAAGCCGATCCATGTCGCCATCAAGCTGAACGGCGAGGCCGTCGGCGCCAATAGCGGCAAGGATGCCCCCGGTGGCGTGGCGACCGTCCAACGCAACACCCTGTACGAACTGATCGACCAGAAAACGCCGAAAAACAGCCTGCTGGAAATCCAATCGGATTCTCCGGGGCTGGAGGCCTACGCCTTCACTTTCGGCTCCTAGCAAGCCACCTGCTTTGATGTGGATGTAACGCGCCGCCAAGCGGCATTCTTAACCAGCAAGGGAGATCACCATGTGCACCGATTCCATTTCCGCCTTCGCCTCCATCGCCCCGCCCCCCCTGGCCTCAAGCCTGCGCTCGCCGTCCGAGGCCGGCGGCGCGAAACAGGCCGGCCTCAACG
>JAGUYQ010000319.1 GCA_020061285.1 Betaproteobacteria bacterium | reverse complement strand
GCAACCGGGAGCCTGGTGCTCGTCGCCGGTCCAGGCAAACCCCGGCAGCCGTCTCTGACGCCGCCGGTGCACATCGCCATTATCAGGCAAGATCAGATCGTGCCCGATCTCGACACATGGGCAGCCGCCCAACGCGCCAATGGTTACCGAAGCTTCCGGTCGGCCAGCAGTGTTGTCGTGATCAGCGGCCCCAGCCGGACGGGCGATATTGCTAACATCCCGGTCAGGGGCGTGCACGGGCCGGGAACGGTGCATATCATCCTCGTGTGATGGCCGTAGATCTGCCGGTCGGCGGCGCAAAGTGTGTTTGGTCAAAATGACCGTTGTCCCCTCCAGGCCGCGGCGGTACGGTATCCAGCATATGTCCAGTGGGAAGAATGAGGACCATCATGGGCCGTTCCGAACAGCCGGCGCGCCTGGCGCTCGCCGACGGGAGCGTATGGCGCGGCGTTGCATTTGGCGCATCCGGTACCCGGCTGGGCGAGGTGGTATTCAATACCAGCCTAAGCGGGTACCAGGAAGTCCTGACCGATCCGAGTTATGCGGGGCAGGTGGTCGTCATGACTGCGCCGCAGATCGGCAATACGGGCATCAACGCCGAGGACGACGAATCGCGGCGCGCATTTCTGAGCGGGTTTGTCGTGCGCGAAAGCAGCCGCCTGGCGTCCAACTGGCGGGCGACGGAGTCGCTGCCGGATTATTTCCTCGTGGATGAAAGCGGCAGGCGCGTGCCGCAGCCGGTTTCCCTCGCACAACCGGTATTTTACCTTCCTCCGGGAGCGGCGCTGGGCAAGGCGAGGGACGACTTGGCGCGCTTGGCCGGGGTTGGCATGGTTTACCAACAGGTGCGCGCCGCCATCCCTGCGGTGCTCTGGCAGTACACGGCCTTGGCGAACGGGCTGCACAGCGCCTTTCCTGGCCACGGAGACTACCCGGCGGCATACGACCCCCGCCGCCGCCCCTGGTACGTGAAGGGCCGTGCCGCACGCCAGCCGGTGTGGGTCGAGGCATCGGTGGATGCCAGCTCCCGCCGGGTGATATTGGGGCTGGCGATGCCGGTATTCCGGCCGAATGGCAGCTTTGCCGGGGTGACGGCCATGGATGTCGCCGTGGATCAGTTGCTTCGCCCCGACCGCCTGGGCCCTGCCTGGGCGATGGCCGCCAGGGTCATGATGGTTTCCCTGGTCGAGGGAGCGGGCGCGCCTTATCTGCGTGTATTCGCCCAAAGCGATGCCGCCGATGCGCGGCATCGCTGGGATTTGCCCCTGGACGAAGTCCGCCTGGAGGGCGACGGCGTGATGGCGGCCTTTCGCTCTGCCGCGGGCAGCAATGCGGCGTCGGTATTCCGCCTGCCTTATCAGGGGGAGTCGTCCATGTGGAGCGTGGTTCCCTTGGACGAAGGGCGCCAGCATTTCATCGCCGTGGTGGTGCCACTGCGGCAGGTTTTGTCCTCGGCGGCCCAGGCGCGGGAATACGTTTGGTCGCGCACCCTATGGCAGTTCCGGGTGATGGCGGCGGCTGGGTTGGCGGTGGCGCTGCTGGCGGGGTTGATCGCATTTTTCCGCGCCCGTTCCCTGACCCGCCCCCTGGCGGAGATGGCCGGTACGGCCGCCGGCATCGCCCACGGCGACCTTACCCGCCGGGTGGCGTTGGAAGGGCGGAAGGACGAGGTCGGCGAGTTGGGGGAGGCGGTGAACCACATGGCTTCCAGCATCGAGAGCTTGCTGCGGGAACAGGACGAGGCCTACCTGCAAATGATGGAATCCCTCGGCAAGGCCTTGGAGGCGCGGGACGCCTACACCGCGCGGCATTCCAGCCAGGTGGCCCGCTTTTCCGTCCGCCTCGGCGAACGCCTGGGCTTGCCTGCGGAAGAACTGGAAATCCTGCGCCGGGGCGCCATGATGCACGATCTGGGCAAGATCGGCGTGCGGGACGACGTGCTCAACAAGGCGGCCAGGCTCGACGAACGGGAGTTCGCCGAAATGCGTCGCCATGCGCTCTACACCAAGGCCATCATGCTGCCGCTGACCAGTTTTCGAGCCTTCTCGGAGATCGCGGCGTGGCACCACGAGCGCTGGGACGGAAAAGGCTATCCGGACGGCTTGAAGGGGGAGGCCATTCCCCTGCTGGCGCGCATCGTCGCCATCGCCGACACTTGGGACGCGATGACCGGGGACCGGGTCTATCGGCAGGGCATGCCGGTGGAAAAGGCCCTCGTCATTCTGAAGCGGGAGCAGGACGACGGCCAGTGGGACCCCGCTCTGATCCGGGTGTTTGTCGCCATGATCGAGGAAGATGCCGGGGGGGATGTGCCGGAACCGGCAAAAGGACCTGCTTGATTGTGGTGCCGGGAGGGGGACTCGAACCCCCACACTGTTACCAGCGGCGGATTTTGAATCCGCTGCGTCTACCGATTCCGCCATCCCGGCACGGGAAAGGGCGCATTATTCTCCAAAACGCGGTTTTCATCAAGGTTTCCGGCGGTTATCATGGCGCCCCATGCGCACCGACGACTTCGATTTCCACCTTCCCGACGAACTGATCGCCCAGGTCCCCGCACCCGAGCGTAGCGCCAGCCGCCTCCTGCATCTGGACGGGCGCAGCGGCGCCCTGGAGGACGCCTGGTTCCGCGACCTTCCCCGCTTCATGCGGGCCGGCGACCTGCTGGTGTTCAACGACACCAAGGTGATCAAGGCCCGCCTCTTCGGCAGCAAGGAAACCGGCGGCAGGGTGGAGGTGATGGTGGAGCGGGTGCTGGACGGGGGCCAGGTGCTCGCCTTCATCCGAGCCAGCCACGGCCCCAAGCCGGGCATGGTGCTGCGCCTGGCGGAGGCTTTCGACGCCGAAGTGGTGGGAAAGGAAGACGACCTGTACCGTATCCGCTTTCCTGAAGCCCCCCTCGACCTGCTGGAGCGTTACGGCGCCCTTCCCTTGCCGCCCTACATCACCCATGCCGCCGGGGAGGAGGACGAATCCCGCTACCAGACGGTGTACGCACGGGAGCCGGGGGCCGTGGCGGCGCCCACCGCCGGGCTGCATTTCGACCAGGCCATGCTGGACACCCTGGCGGCCATGGGCGTCCGCACCGCCCGTGTGACCCTCCACGTGGGGGCGGGGACTTTTCTGCCGGTGCGGGCCGAGTTCATCCACGAGCACACCATGCACAGCGAGCGCTACACCGT
>JAGUYQ010000193.1 GCA_020061285.1 Betaproteobacteria bacterium | reverse complement strand
TGCGCGCCACGTTGGCGGCGCCTCCGGGGCGCTCCTCGGTGGAAGCGACGTGCACCACCGGCACCGGCGCCTCCGGGGAAATCCGGCTCACCTCGCCGAACCAGTAACGGTCCAGCATCACGTCGCCGACGACGAGAACGCGGGCGCTCTCAAAGGACGAGGGATGAAGGGTGAAGGATGAAATCTCCTCCTTCACGCCACCCATCCCTCGGTTTTTTCCTTCATCCTTCATCCTTAGTCTTACAAGCGTCCGATGGCGAAGTATTCCAGACCCGCTTCCCGCACGTCCTTGGGCTCGTACATGTTGCGGCCGTCGAAGATCACCGGGTGCTTGAGCTGAGCTTTCAGCTCGGGGAAATTCGGCGCGCGGAACACTTTCCATTCGGTGACGATTACCAGGGCGTCGGCGCCGGCAACGGCTTCCATGGGGGAATCCACCAGCTTGAGGCGGGCGTCGTCGCCGAAGATGCGCTGGGTTTCGTGGGCCGCCACGGGGTCGTGGGCCACCACTTTCGCACCACGCTCCCACAGGCCCTGGATCAATACCCGGCTGGGGGCTTCGCGCATGTCGTCGGTGTTGGGCTTGAACGCCAGGCCCCAGAGGGCGAAAGTCTTGCCGGAGAGGTCGTTGCCGAACTTGGCGGTAATCTTGTCCAGCAGCACTTCCTTCTGGCGCTCGTTGACCGCTTCCACGGCGTTGAGAATCTTCAGGTCCTGGCCGTATTCCCGTGCGGTACGCTGGAGGGCCTGCACGTCCTTGGGGAAGCAGGAGCCGCCGTAGCCGCAACCGGCATACAGGAAGTGGTAGCCGATACGGGGGTCGGAGCCGATGCCGTGGCGCACGTGCTCGATGTCGGCGCCCATCTTCTCCGCCAGCAGGGCCAGCTCGTTCATGAAGGAAATGCGGGTGGCCAGCATGGCGTTGGCGGCGTACTTGGTCAGTTCGGCGCTCTTCACGTCCATCACGATCAGGCGGTCATGGTTGCGGTTGAAGGGGGAGTAGAGGGAACGCATCAATTGCACCGCCTTCTCGTCGTCCACCCCCACCACGATGCGGTCCGGGCGCATGAAGTCCTCCACCGCCGCGCCTTCCTTGAGGAACTCGGGGTTGGACACCACGCTGAATTCCAGCTTGGAGCCGCGCTTGTCCAATTCTTCCTTCACCGCGGCGCGGACCTTGTCGGCGGTGCCCACGGGCACGGTGGACTTGTCCACCACCACCTTGTAGTCGTCCATGTGCTTGCCGATGCTGCGGGCGGCGGCCACCACGTATTGCAGGTCGGCGGAACCGTCCTCGTCGGGAGGGGTCCCCACGGCGATGAACTGGATTTGGCCGAACTTGGCGGCTTCTTCCACGTTGGTGGTGAAATGCAGGCGGCCGGCGGCGGCGTTGCGCTTCACCATGTCTTCCAGCCCCGGCTCGTAGATGGGGATGCCGCCGGCCTTGAGGGTGGCGATCTTGCGTTCGTCCACGTCCAGGCACAGCACGTCGTGGCCGACCTCGGCGAGGCAGGTACCCGTGACCAGGCCCACGTAGCCGGTGCCGATTACGCTGATTTTCATTGCTTTTCTCCTAGTTCAAGATGGATATTCCGTAAGGCCTGCAAGGGGTCGGCGGCCTTGGTAATGGGCCGGCCGATCACCAGGTAATCCGAACCCGCCGCCATGGCCGCCGCCGGCGTCATGATGCGGGACTGGTCGTCGCTGCTCGCATCGGCGGGGCGGATGCCGGGGGTGACCAGCAGAAAGCCCTTGCCCAGTTCGCCCTTGAGCATGGCGGCTTCCTGGGCGGAGCACACTACCCCGTCCAACCCCGCGTTCTTGGTCAAGCGGGCCAAGCGCAGCACCTGCTGGCGGGGCTCGATGTCGAGGCCGATTTCCGCCAGGTCTTCCCGGCCCATGCTGGTGAGCACCGTCACCGCGATCAATTTCGGCCGCTGGGCGAAGCCCTCCAGGGCCTCCCGCGCCGCGGCCATCATTTTACTCCCGCCCGAGGCGTGGACGTTCACCATCCACACCCCCAAGCTGGCGGCGGTCTTGACGGCGCCCGCCACGGTATTCGGAATGTCGTGGAATTTCAAGTCCAGGAACACGCCGAAACCGGCGTCCGCCAGCCCTCTCACCAGGTCAGGCCCGGCGGCGGTAAACAGTTCCTTACCCACCTTCACTCGGCACAGGGACGGGTCCAGGCGCTTGGCCAGGGCCAGGGCCTCGCCGCCGCTGGGATAATCCAGGGCTACAATGATTTTCGGGTCGTTCGCTTGCATGGTTCTCTCGTTAGCCGGGATTGAAATTGGAGCCGGAACGGTCGCGCGTTCCTTCCTCCTCGCTGCGCCGCGGCGGAAACGTTTCCCAGCCGCCGCAGGCCGGGCAGCGCCAATGGAAGCGCCGGGCGCGGAAACCGCAACTGTCGCAGCGGAAATAGGCTAGGCGCTCGGCGTGGCTGTGGACCAGGCTCTTGATCAGTTGCAGGTCCTGGCGGCGTTCCGCCGGCGCCTCCAGCAACTGGGCCTCCAGCAGAGTATCCAGCCCCCGCAGGGTGGGCTGCACGCGCAGTGTATCCCGCACCAGCCGGTAGGCCTCTTCCGCCCCCTCCCGCTCCAGGACCAGGCGATAGGCGGCGTCCAGGATTTCCATGGAAGGATGG
>JAGUYQ010000006.1 GCA_020061285.1 Betaproteobacteria bacterium | reverse complement strand
GACTCCCACCACGATGCGGCGCTTGGCGCTCTCCCGGCTGATCTGGGAGGGGCCGTCGAGGAGACGGATATTGGCCAGGCTCTCCAGGGCCACCTGGGCGCCGTTGGGAGAGGTCACCAGCAGATGGCGGATGGCCTCCACGTCGTTGCGGAAGGGCTCCGGCAGGCGCACCACGGCGGAAAAGCGGCGCTCGCCCTCGAAAATCAGGGTCGCCTCCTTGCCGCCGATAGCCGCCTCGATCACGTCGTGGATATCGGAGACGTTGAGGCCGTAGCGGGCGATGGCCTGGCGGTCGATGTCGATGCTCAGGTACTGCTGGCCGGTGACCCGCTCCACCCGCAGGTCCTGGGCGCCCTGGATGCCGCCGGCCACCTTGGCGATTTCCTCCGCCTTCTTCTTCAAGGTGTCCAGGTCGTCGCCGAAAACCTTGATCGCCACGTCGGAGCGCACCCCGGTGACCATCTCGTCCACCCGGTCGGAAATGGGCTGGGCCATGACGATCTGCACCCCCGGCAGGGCCATGAGCTTTTCCCGGATTTTTTCCGCGATGGTGTCCTGGGTCCAGCCCGAGGGCCATTGGTCCCTGGGCAGCAGGCTGACGATGGGGGTGGACTCGTTGGGCCCCTGGGGGTCCGCCGGGCTTTCCCCCCGGCCCACGCCGGACACCGCCGATTTCACCCCCGGCACCTGCATCACCAGGCGCATGCCCTCCATCTCCATGCGGATGGATTCGTCCAGGGAAATGTTGGGCACCCGGTTGATGCCGGGAACGATGGAGCCTTCCTTCATCTCCGGGATGAAGGCCGAGCCGAGGAAGGGCAGCATCAGCACCGCCAGCAGGAACAACCCCACGGCGCCGCCGACGGTCTTCTTCTCGTTGGCCAGGGCCCAGTCCAGCACCTTGAAATAGCGCTTCTTGAAAGCGGCGATGAGGCGCGTGTCGTGCTCCCCCTTGCCCTCCAGCAGGTAGGAGGACAGCACCGGCGTCAGGGTCAGGGACAACAGCAGCGACAGGGCCAGGGCGATGGCGATGGTGTAGGCCAGGGGGGCGAACATCTTGCCCTCCATACCTTCGAGCGTCATCAGGGGCAGGAACACCAGGATGATGATGGACACGCCGAAAATGGTGGGCTTGGCCACCTCCACCGTGGCTTCCAGCACCACCCGCACCCGGCTCAGGGAACGCCCCTTGTGCTCGCCGAGATGGCTGAAGGCGTTTTCCACCACCACCACCGAGCCGTCCACCATCAATCCTATCGCGATGGCCAGGCCGCCGAGGGACATAAGGTTGGCCGACAGGCCGTAGCGGTTCATCACCATGAAGGTCACCAGGGGCGTCAGCACCAGGGTGGCGACGACGATCAGGGACGAGCGCACGTCCCCCAGAAAAAGGAACAGCACGATGACCACCAGCACCACCCCTTCGATCAGCACCTTGACCACCGTTTTCAGGGCGGCGTCCACCAGCTCGCTACGGTCGTAGTAGGGCACGATCTTGAGGCCGTCCGGCAGCATGCCCTTGGCGTTGATCTCGGCCACCCGGTCCTTGATGCGGGATACCACCTCCTTGGCGTTGCCGGCGCGGATCATCATCACCACCCCGCCCACGGACTCGGTGACGCCGTTCTTCACCACCGCTCCCTGGCGCACGTCGTGGCCGATGGTCACCTCCGCCACGTCGCGGATATACACCGGCACGCCGTCCTCCTCCTTCAGCACGATGGCGCGGATGTCGTCCGGGCTGCGGATCAGGCCCACGCCGCGGATCAAATACTGCTCGGCGTAATGGGGCAGCACGCCGCCGCCGGAGTTGGCGTTGTTGCGGGCCAGGGCCCCGTAGACATCCTTCAGGTGCACCTTGTAGTGGCGCATCCGGTCCGGGTTCACCAGCACCTGGTACTGCTTGATGTAGCCGCCCTGGGAGTTGATTTCCGCCACGCCGGGGATGCCCCGCAGCAGGGGACGCACCACCCAGTCCTGGGCGATGCGGCGCCGGGTCAATTCCTCCTGGCTGAGGGCCTTGTCGCCGTCGTCGGGACGCTCCAGGGTGTACTGGTACACCTCGCCCAGGCCCGTGGACACGGGCCCCAGTACCGGCGACACCCCCTCGGGCATGCGGCCGCCCACCTCGATCAGGCGCTCCATCACCAGTTGGCGGGCAAAATAGACGTCGGTGGCGTCGCTGAACACCAGGGTGATGAGGGACAGGCCCGGCTTGTTGAGGGAGCGCATCTCCTCCAGCCCCGGCAGGCCGGTCATGGCGATTTCCAGGGGCACGGTGACGAAACGCTCCACCTCCTCCGGCGAACGGCCGGGGGCCTCGGTGGCGATCTGCACCTGGACGTTGGTCACGTCGGGGAAGGCGTCCACCGACAGCTTGCGGGCGGCGTCGAAGCCGAACACCAGCAGGCAGGCGGCGAGCACCACCACCACGAGGCGCTGTTTCAGGGCCGCGCGGATGACAGTTTCAAACATGGCTCAGCTCCCTTCCAGCTCTTTGCGCTTGCGCTCGTTGTTGAGGTGGAAGGCCCCGTCGGCAACGATCTTCTCCCCCGCCCGGAGGCCCTTCAGCACCGGCACCCGGCCGTCCACCTCGGGCCCCAGTTCCACCTCCCGCAGCTTGAAACGCTGGCCGTCGAGCTGGACGAAGACGTAGCTCCTGTTCTCCTCCCTCACCACCGCCTGGGCCGGCACCGCCAGGCGCTTTTCCGCCCTACCTCGAATCAGCATGGTGGCGAGCATTTCCGGCTTGATCGCCCGGTCCGGGTTCTCCACGTCCATGCGCACCGTCACCGTGCGGCTCTTGGGGTTCACCGTGTCGGCGACGTAAATCAGCTTGCCCTCGATCTTGCGCTTCGGCAGGGCGGGAATTTCGGCCATGGCCGCCTCTCCCTGCTGGACCATTTCCGCCTGCTGCTCCGGCACCTCCGCCACCAGCCAGACGTGAGCCAGGTCGGCGACGGTGAAGAGCACGTCCGCCGGCTGCACCACCTGGCCGCGGGTCACTTGGCGCTCGATCACCGTGCCGTCCAGGGTGGCCACCACCGTGGAGAGGGAGCGGATATTGCCGCTCTTCGCCAGCTTGGCGATGGCCGCCGGGGGCATGCCCAGGACCTTGAGCTGGTCGTAGGAGGCCTGGAACTCGGCCCGCGCCTGGGACAATTCGCTTTCGCGCTTTTGCAGTTCCGCCAGGCCGATGACGTCGGCGCCGTAGAGCAGCTTGGCCCGCTCCACCGCCCGCCGTTGCAAGTCCTGCTGGGAGGCCGCCTTGAGGTAGGCCAACTGGGCCGTGGACAATTCGGCGCTATGGAGGGAGGCCAGTTCGTCCCCGGCCTTCACCTTCTGCCCCGGCAGGGCGAGGATTTCCGTCACCCGCCCGGTC
>JAGUYQ010000197.1 GCA_020061285.1 Betaproteobacteria bacterium | reverse complement strand
GCGTGCCGCGGCGAACCGCCGAAGGACGCCATGCCGTAGTTGGCCATCAGTTCCCGCCCCTCGCGCACCGCACCGCCCTTGAGCCAGAAATCGGCATGGAGGGGCGCCAACCCGCCGCCGGCGCCGGAAAACAGGCGATCGTGCTCCGCCCGCAGGTCGGCGACGGAATCCAGGTCTTCCACCAAGTCCCGTTCCAGGGCTTCGAGGATATTGCGATAGGGCCACTCCGCCGGGGCGGAACGCAGCAGGTTGGACACCAGGATGAAAAGGAAATCGCCGCTGGCCGCCTCCGGCTGCTCGAACAAGCCGGAAGCCAACATGTACAGTTTGACGCGAACGTGCGCTTGCATACCCCACCTCCATCCTCAAGGGCGGCCGGGAGCCCGACCATGAAGCGGATAGTAGGAAAATTACCCGCCGCCAGTCATTGACAATTGTCAATCGGCGGCAATGGTGTTGAGTTGCACCACGTCGCAGCGCAGGCTGTCGCTTTCCCCCTCGGCGATGACGCCGCCGCGCTTGAATTCGGCGATGATGCGGCTGGCGGTTTCGGTGGTGACGCCGAGCATGGCCCCCATGTCCTCGCGGCTGAAGAGGTTGCAGCGGTCGCCTTTTTCCACCAGGCGCAGCAGCAACCGCGCCATGCGCGCCCGGGCGCTGCCGGTGGAGAGCTGGATCAGCCAGGTATCGGCTTCTTCCAGGGCTCGCTGCCAGCGGCTCATCAGTTCCTTGCGCACCTGGGGGTTGCGCTGCTCCAGTTGCTGCATCACTTCCAGGGGAATGCGGCAGACTTCGGCCTTTTGCAGCGCGATGGCGTCGTGCTGGAAAGGCTGGCCGAGGAGGGCCTCCAGGCCGGTGACGTCGCTGGCCCGCAGCAGGCGCACGATGCGCTGCTTGCCGTCGGGCAGATACTGAACCAGCTTGAGGAGGCCGCTGCGCACCGTGAACAAAGCCGGGGCCGGGCGGCCGCTGCGGTAGAGGAACTCCTGGGGTTGCAGCACCAGGTCGTCGATGGGCCTGGCGAGGGCTTCGCAGTCCTTTTCGTCGAGGCCGGCGAACAGCACCGTGGAGCGAATGTCGCAGGTGACGCAGTCGGAGGAGCCCCGCAGGATATTCTGGAACAGCTTGGGGTCCACGGCCTCACTCCACCAGGGCGCGGAAGCGTGCCCAGTCGAAGAAGGGCCCCGGATCGGTCTTGCGGCCGGGGGCGATATCGGCGTGGCCGACCATGTCCTCGATGGGATAGGCGGCGCGGACGGCCCTTGCCAAGCGGCCCAGGGAGTCGTACTGGGCATCCTCGAAGGGCACGTAGTCGCTGCCCTCCAACTCGATGCCGATGGCGAAATCGTTGCAGCGCTCCCGCCCCCTCCATTCCGATTGGCCGGCGTGCCACGCCCGCAGGTTGCAGGAGACGAACTGGACGATCTCCCCGCTGCGGCGGATGTAGAAATGGGCCGACACCCGCAGGTCCTTGATGGTGTCGAAGAAGGGGTGGGCGGCGGGACCGAGGCGGTTGGTGAAAAAGTCGATCACCTCGTCGCCGCCGAACTGCTGGGGCGGCAGGCTGATGGCGTGGACCACCAGCAGGCGGACGGGCTGCTCGGGGGGGCGCTCGTCGAAATTGGGGGACGGGACGAAACGCGCCCCCTTCAGGAATCCCGAGATGTCGATCACGGCCTCGGCGGGGCTCGCTTCTGCGTGGGTCAAGGCTCCTCCTCCGGCGGCATGGCCAATGCCGCCTTTATTGTGTCGCGAATCGCCTCCGGCAAGGCTTCGCAGCGTATTTCCCCATGATACCGCCCCGCCACGAACAAGAACAGCGCCGGCAGGTGGAAGACGTCGAACTGCCGGGCCAGGGCAGTGCTTTGCCGGACGTCCACCTTGAATAGCGCCACCCCCTCCGCCCCCTTGGGCAGCATTGCCTCCATGCGGCGGCAGGCGCCGCAGGAGGGGGAGCCGAACAACACCAGGCTGGTTCCGGCCGTCGCGGCCAGGCGGTGATGGAAGTCGAATTCGGTCAGGGTCGCGAAAGAGGTCATGGTGTCCGCCGGCTGATATAATCGCGGCTCTTCAAATAACAGTCTGGGCAGCCGCCGATGCTTACCTTCGCCACCCTTCTCGTGATGCTCGTCGTCATTCTAATCGCCGCCGAGGTGTTTACCAACGCGCTGGAGCATCTGGGCGAAAAACTGAAGATTTCCGAAGGGGTCACCGGCTCCCTCTTCGCCGCCGTGGGCACCGCCCTGCCGGAAACCATGGTGCCCCTGCTGGCCCTCATGGCGGGCACCAGCAATACTCAGGTCAACGAGGAGATCGGCGTCGGCGCCATTCTCGGCGCGCCCTTGATGCTCTCCACCCTCTCCACCTGCCTGATGGCCGTGGCGGTGGTGAAAAAGCGCGGCCTCCAGGGTCACCTGGCGCCGGAGCGCAGCGGCCTGACCCGTGACCTGCACTTCTTCCTCGCCGCCTTCGCCTTCTCCACCCTGGCCCTGTTCATTCCCCACAGCCTGCCCGCCGCCCGCGCCGCCCTGGGCTTCACCCTGGTGCTGAGCTATTTCGTCTACATCCTGCTGACCCTGAAGGCGTCCGAAAAACTGGTCAAGGAGGGCCACGGCACGGAGGCCGAGGAGCCCATGTTCCTCGCCCGCCTCGGCCTACCCACCACCATGCTCACCATCCTGGGCCAACTCGCCCTGGGTCTGCTGCTCCTGGTGGCGGGAGCCAAGGGCTTCATCCACGGCGTGGAGGACGCTTCGCGCATTCTCGGCATCACCCCCCTGCTGCTGTCCCTGCTGATCATCCCCATCGCCACCGAGTTGCCGGAAAAGGTCAACAGCATCCTGTGGATGCGCAGACACAAGGACACCCTGGCCTTCGGCAACATCACCGGCGCCATGGTGTTCCAGGGCACCCTGCTGCCCGCCATCGGCATCATGCTCACCCCCTGGGAACCGCGCCAGGAAGTGCTCGCCGGTGTCATCATCACCCTCTTCGCCGCCCTCTGGCTGCGCCTGATGCTCTCCCGCGGCCAGCTTCGGGTATGGCATCTTCTGATCAACGGCGGGCTCTACGTCGCCTACCTGGCCATCGCCCTGGCGTGACGAAATGATGAAGTCCGGCCGGAACGGCCCTGGTGGAGCGTTCCCCCTTTTGCTGCACGGACTTAGCGCCTATCATGTAGTAAAAATAATATCAGGGAGCAGTCCGTGCGCCAGAAGATCCGCAGCAGTGCATTCAAGTACGACTACCTCGCCATGGACGATGCCTCCATCAAGGATGCGCTCGCCAACCGCCTGGTCTATTCGGTAGGTAAGGACCCCCTCACCGCCACCACCCGCGACATGTTCTTCACCGCCGCCTTCGTGGTGCGTGACCGGCTGATCGAGCGCTGGATGGAAACCATGCGCAACTACTACCGCACCGATACCAAGCGGATCTATTACCTGTCCCTGGAATTCCTCATCGGCCGCACCCTCACCACCAGCCTGCTGAACCTGAACATGGACCAGGAATTCAAGACCGCCCTGGCGGACATCGGCCTGGACTACGAAGCCCTCCGCGACGTGGAGCCGGACGCGGCCCTGGGCAACGGCGGCCTGGGCCGCCTGGCGGCCTGCTTCCTCGACTCCATGGCCACCCAGCGGCTGCCGGGCTACGGCTACGGCATCCGCTACGACTACGGCATGTTCTACCAGCGCATCGAAAACGGCTACCAGGTGGAGCACCCGGACAACTGGCTGCGTTACGGCAACCCGTGGGAGTTTCCCCGGCCGGAAGTGCTGTTCCCGATCAAGT
>JAGUYQ010000121.1 GCA_020061285.1 Betaproteobacteria bacterium | reverse complement strand
TCGCGCGGCTCGGTGGTGCCGTTCTTTCAGAAGCTGGTCGATAACGGCGCCGATGAGCTGCCCATTACCGACCTCCGCATGACGCGCTTCTGGATTACCCTGCAACAGGGCGTGGATTTCGTGTTCCGGAATTTTGCCCGCATGCAGGGAGGCGAGGTGTTCGTGCCCAAGATACCTTCCGCACGGGTGACGGATTTGGCGCAGGCCATGGCGCCGAACCTGGCGACAAAGGTGATCGGCATCCGGCCCGGCGAAAAGCTGCACGAAATTATGTGTCCCCAGGACGACTCGCACCTCACCCTCGAATTCAGCGACCACTATGTTATCCAGCCTGCTATCCGTTTCGGCATGGAGAGGAATTTCGCCGCCAATGGTGAGGGGGAGCACGGCGTGCCGGTATCCGGGGAGTTCGAATACAACTCGGGGAGCAACCCCCACTTCCTGACGGTGGAAGAGTTGCGCCAACTGATGCAGGACATAGCGGACGATTTGTAATGAAGGTGGTTATCATCGACCAGGCGCGCATGACTTCGACGCGCCTGCCGGGGAAGGTGCTCAAGCCCGTACTGGGGAAACCCTTGCTCGAATACCAAATCGAGCGCCTGCGCCGGGTGGCGCACGCCGATGAGCTGGTGATCGCCACCACCACCAATGCCAGCGACGATGTCCTGGTGGATTTCTGCCGGCAGCATGGGGTAAAGGTTTACCGGGGCTCCGAGATGGATGTGTTGTCCCGCTACTACGGCGCCGCCACGGAGTCGGGGGCGGATGTCGTGGTGCGGGTGACGTCCGATTGCCCCGTCATCGACCCGGCGGTGGTGGACCAGGTGATCGTCCATTATTTGGACCATCGGGACGAATACGATTATGTTTCCAATACCCAGGTGCGCAGCTTTCCCCGTGGTATGGACGCCGAGGTTTTCTCCATGGGCGCCCTGGAGTCGGCCTATCACGAAGGCAGGCTGGAGTATGAACGGGAGCACGTAACCCCCTTCCTCTATCGTCACCCGGAACGTTTTAAAGTCGGGCAGTGGGTGTTCCGCGAGGACCGAGGGGATGAGCGCTGGACGGTGGATACGCCCGAGGACCTCGAACTGGTGCGCCGCATCATCGAGGCCTTGTATCCGCGGAAGCCTGAATTTACCCTTGTGGACATACTTGAACTATTGGATAGGCACCCGGGCTGGCGTCAAATCAATACCCACATTATCCAAAAAAAACTCGGGGAATAGGATGCGTCGAATTGTCGTGTTAGGTGACACAGGCATGCTTGGTCAAGCTCTTATCAAGGAAGGGCGCCGCCGTGATCTGGACTTGGTTGGAGTCTCTCGGCACTCTAAAGAGTTAGTGGTGGATTTGGGCGATGACAAATCCTTGGCGCGTTGCTTGGATAAGACCAAAGCACAAGTTATTGTGAATACCGTAGCAGTAATCACACCCGATTCTTGCGAACGCGATCCGTGTACGGCATATCGAATAAATGCCAGGCTTCCTGCTGTATTGGCAAATGAAGCGCGTCGAGTCGGGGCTTATTTGATTCATGTGTCAACGGATCATTTTTTTTCTGGCGATGGGCTGAAAAAGCATGGCGAACAGCATCCAATACAACTCCTTAACGAATATGCACGAACTAAATATGCGGGAGAGTGTTTTGTTTTGACGTGTGAGGGTTCCCTTGTCCTGAGAACTAATATCGTAGGATTTCGGGGTCGAGGGGCTCCAACTTTTGTGGAATGGGTGCTGTCCTCCTTGGAAACAAGAAGGCCGATGACCTTGTTTGATGATTTTTTTGCGTCCAGCCTTGATGTGGGAGCTTTTTCTTCAGCTTTGTTTGATCTTTTGCCAAAAAATATATCTGGAATTCTCAACGTGGCTTCAAGCGAGGTCGCCTGCAAAAAGCGTTTTGTTGAAATATTGGCAAGCAAGCTTGGATTTGATTGCTCAAATTGTACTAGTGGTAGTGTGCGTAGTCTCACCCTCGCCCATCGGGCAGAAAGCCTCGGCCTGGACGTGTCACGGGCCGAAAGCCTCCTTGGCCGTCCCTTGCCTGGCCTGGAAGAGGTACTGGATAATCTCGTCAGGGAATACAAAGAAAGGGGACCATGCGCTACGACAGCTTGATACGAGTCGCCGGACGGGAAATATCCCTCGACGCGCCGGTCTACTTCATCGCCGACATCGCTTCCAACCATGACGGCGACCTCGGGCGTGCCAAGGCGCTGATCCATGCCGCGGCGGAAGCCGGGGCGGATGCGGTGAAATTCCAGCATTTCAAGGCGGACAAAATTGTCAGCGACCGTGGTTTCCGTTCCCTGGGCGGGCAGTTCAGCCATCAAGCCCAGTGGGGCAAGCCGGTTTTTGAGGTGTACCGGGAGTACGAGTGCAACCGGGAATGGAACGTGGCGTTGGCCGACACGGCTCGTGCCACGGGCGTGCACTTCATGACCACCCCTTACGATACCGAGGCGGTGGAAATGCTTGATCCCTACATTCCGGCGTATAAGGTCGGTTCGGGGGATATAAGCTGGCCCGATTTCATTCAGTACATCGCCCGGCGCGGCAAGCCGGTATTCCTGGCGACGGGCGCATCGACCATGGAAGACGTGGAACGGGCCGTGGAGGCGGCGTTGGATGTCAATCCCCAATTGGTCCTGATGCAGTGCAACACCAACTACACCGGCTCCCTGGAGAATTTCCGCCACGTCAATTTGAGAGTGTTGCAGGCCTTTGCGCTCAAGTATCCCAACATGGTTCTCGGCCTGTCCGACCATACGCCGGGCCATGCCACGGTCCTGGGGGCGGTAGCGCTGGGCGCGCGGGTGGTGGAGAAGCACTTTACCGACGACAATAGCCGCACCGGCCCCGACCATGCCTTTTCCATGAACCCGACAAGCTGGCGCGACATGGTGGAGCGCACCCGTGAGCTTCAAGCAGCCCTGGGGGATGGCGTGAAACGGGTGGAAGCCAACGAAGCGGATACCGTGATTCTTCAGCGCCGCTGCCTGCGCCTGACCCGCGACGTAGTGGCTGGGGAGGTGCTGACCGACACCGACATGGAAAGCCTGCGTCCCGCGCCCTCGGGCGCCATGGAGCCCTATCGGCTTGACGAGGCGGTTGGCCGGCCACTGCTTCGCGATAAGGTGAAGGGAGACGCGATATTCGCCACCGACCTGGGAGAAATCCATGCTTAAAGGGGAATGCACGGGGTTGAGGGCCATCGAGCGCCAGGACCTGCCTCAACTGTTGGAATGGCGCAATCGGCCGGAGTTTCGCCGCTATTTTCGCGAATACCGGGAACTGGGCATGGAGCAGCAGGAGGCCTGGTACCAGAAGCTTGTTCTGGACGACCCCGACACGCGCATGCTCGCCATCGTGGCCCTGGACGACGGTCGGCTTTTGGGGGCCTGCGGCCTGTGCTACATCGACTGGGTCAACCGCAGCGGGGATTTTTCCATTTACATCGGCGCGGACGGCGCTTACATCGACCAGGCCTATGCGCCGGATGCCGCACGGCAGTTGCTGGCCTATGGCTTCGACGAATTGAACCTCCATCGCGCCTGGGCAGAGATCTACAGTTTTGACGCGATCAAATCGGATTTCCTGAAGTCTCTCGGTTTCAGGCAGGAGGGGCGCCATCGGCAGACCCATTGGAGCGAGGGAAAGTGGTGCGACTCCTTGTTCTTCGGCCTTCTCGCCAAGGAATGGGCGGCACGACGGAAGGGCTCCGAGGCTTGAAAAAATACGGTAAGAAACTGGGGGGCCTCCTGCGTTTCAAAAGCGCCATGTTCGAGGAAAACGCCAGCCAACTGGAAGCGGCCTTGGCCTCGGCCCGCCTGTATGTTTCTCAGCCCCTCCGCCGCCAGTGCAAGATCTGCCGCTCGACCCTTCCCGAATCCCCGCTTTTTTCCAAGCATGGCGTGCCTTACGCGTTATGCCCCGAGTGCGGGCATCTCAACGGCTTGCATGAAGACACGGATGACTTCCTCGACCGGCTCTACGTTCGGGACAGCGGAAAAAGCTATGCGGCAAATTACATTTCCCAGCATGGGGATGAGTATCTGGCCCGAGTAAAGGAAATCTATTCGCCCAAGGCCGATTTTCTGCTCGACGCGCTACGCCAGGAGGGTTGCGATCCCGCGACTCTGGGCTATGCCGATTTGGGCGCCGGGGCGGGGTATTTCGTCAGCGCCTTGTCCTTTGCCGGAATCAAGAATGTAGAGGGTTTCGAGGTGTCGGCCAGCCAGGTGGAACTCGGTTCGGGGATGTTCGGCCACTTGGGGTTCTCCACCGCCGCCTTAAGGCAGATTCATCTGGACGAGTTGTCGGGGCTGGTGCGCCAATCCACCGCTGGGGTGGTTTCCATGGTCGGGGTTCTCGAACACCTGCAAAATCCGGCGGAAATCCTGGATGCGGTGCGGGAGAACGTGAACATTCGCTACCTGTTCATCTCGGTGCCGCTGTTTTCCTTGAGCGTGATGGTGGAGGCGGCTTTTCCCCAGGTTTTCCCAAGGCATCTCGCCGGCGGGCATACCCACTTGTTTACGCGGGCTTCTCTTGAGTGGCTGGCGAAACACCACGCTTTCGAGGTGGCCGCCGAGTGGTGGTTTGGCGCCGACATGACGGATATCTACCGCAGTTTGCTGGTGACCTTGCAGGGCAATAGCGAGACACGGGGCTTGGCGCCCATCTTGACCGAGCAGATGCACGACGCGCTCGATGATCTTCAGTTGTGTCTGGATCGACGGAATTTATCTTCCGAGGTACATC
>JAGUYQ010000249.1 GCA_020061285.1 Betaproteobacteria bacterium | reverse complement strand
GCGGCAAGAGCCAGCATGAAGTGCGCAAGCTGATTGCCGGGCCGTCGGTTTTCATCTGCGACGAGTGTGTCGAGCTTTGCAACGACATCATCCGCGAGGAAATCCAGAACGACCACGGCGGCAAGGGCGGGCTGTCCGATCTGCCGACGCCTCATGAGATTCGCGGGAGTCTTGACGAATACGTGATCGGCCAGTCCCAGGCGAAAAAGATTCTATCGGTGGCGGTGTACAACCACTACAAGCGCCTCAAGGAAGGGGCTCCCAAGGACGAGGTGGAGCTGGCCAAGAGCAACATCCTGCTCATCGGCCCCACCGGCTCCGGCAAGACCCTGCTGGCGCAGACCCTGGCCCGTTTGCTCGACGTGCCCTTCGTCATGGCCGACGCCACTACCCTCACCGAGGCGGGCTACGTGGGCGAAGACGTCGAGAACATCATCCAGAAGCTGCTGCAGAAGTGCGATTACGACATCGACAAGGCCCAGCGCGGCATCGTCTACATTGACGAGATCGACAAGATTTCCCGCAAGTCCGACAACCCCTCCATCACCCGGGACGTGTCCGGCGAGGGCGTGCAGCAGGCCCTGCTCAAGCTGATCGAGGGCACCATCGCCTCGGTGCCCCCCCAGGGCGGGCGCAAGCACCCGAACCAGGAATTCGTCCAAGTGGACACCACCAACATCCTGTTCATCTGCGGCGGCGCCTTCAGTGGTCTGGAGCGAGTGATCCAGAACCGCTCCGAGAAGGGCGGCATCGGTTTCGGCGCCGAGGTGAAG
This sequence comes from Betaproteobacteria bacterium, assembly GCA_020061285.1. The sequence continues at coordinate 7,365 of JAGUYQ010000249.1, read as the reverse complement.
AGCAAGGACGACCGCAAGGAAATCGGCGAAGTGCTGCGGGACGTGGAGCCGGAGGACCTGATCAAGTTCGGCCTGATTCCCGAGTTCGTCGGACGCCTGCCGGTGGTCGCCACCCTGGAGGACCTGGACGAGGATGCGCTGATCCAGATCCTGGTGGAACCGAAGAACGCACTCACCAAACAGTATCAGCGGTTGTTCGCCATGGAAGGGGTGGAGCTGGAGTTCCGCGAGGACGCCCTCCGCGCCTGCGCCTTGAAGGCGATCAAGCGCAAGACCGGCGCGCGGGGTCTGCGCTCCATCATCGAGCATGCCCTGCTGGACACCATGTACGACCTGCCTTCCCTCACCAACGTCACCAAGGCGGTGGTGGACGAAAATACCATCGGCAACGGGCAGCCGCTTCTGATCTACGCCGATCAGCCCCTGGCCGCCGATTCGGCCTAACCGACGAGCCGGGGCTTGAATTCCCCGGCTCCGCCCCCATCCTCGTAATACTTGAGCAGATTATAAGGCAAAGAGACATGACCATTTCTAAGTATCCCGAGTCCGGCGGCGAACCGACTACCCTCCCCCTGCTGCCTCTGCGGGACGTAGTGGTATTTCCTCACATGGTCATCCCCCTGTTCGTGGGGCGGCCGAAATCCATCAAAGCCCTGGAAACCGCCATGGAGACCGGCAAGCACATCCTGTTGGTGGCGCAGAAATCCGCCGCCAAGGACGAGCCGGCCCTGGAAGACCTCTACGACGTCGGCAGCGTGTCCACGGTGCTGCAGATGCTCAAGCTCCCCGACGGCACGGTGAAGGTGCTGGTGGAGGGCGAGTACCGCGCCGAGGTGCGCCAGGCCTCCGACCTCAAGACCCATTTCATGGCCGAGGCGGTGGCGATCGCCGCCGACCAGGCGGAGGACAACGAGGTCGAGGCGCTGATGCGCAGCCTTTTCACCCAGTTCGACCAGTACGTCAAACTGAACAAGAAAATCCCCCCCGAGATTCTCACTTCCCTCGCCAGCATCGACGAGGCCGGCCGGCTGGCGGACACCATCGCCGCCCACTTGCCCCTGAAGCTGGAGCAGAAGCAGAAGGTGTTGGAAATGTTCCCCGTGCGGGAGCGCATGGAGCACCTGCTGGGCCTGCTGGAAGCGGAAATCGACATCCTCCAGGTGGAAAAGCGCATCCGCAGCCGCGTCAAGCGCCAGATGGAGAAGAGCCAGCGGGAGTATTACCTCAACGAGCAGGTGAAGGCGATCCAGAAGGAACTGGGCGAGATGGAAGAGGGCGCCGACCTGGACGAATTGGACAAGCGCATCAAGGATGCCCAGATGTCCAAGGAAGCCGTCGCCAAGGCCGAGGCCGAACTGAAGAAGCTGCGCATGATGTCCCCCATGTCGGCGGAAGCCACGGTGGTGCGCAATTTCATCGAAACCCTGACCAACCTCCCGTGGAAGAAGAAAACCAAGATCAGCAAGGACTTGAAAAAGGCCGAAGCGGTCCTGGAGAAGGACCATTACGGCTTGGACAAGGTCAAGGAGCGCATCGTCGAATACTTGGCGGTGCAGCAGCGGGTGGACAAGCTGAAGGCCCCGATTCTGTGCCTGGTCGGCCCTCCCGGCGTGGGCAAGACCTCCCTCGGGCAGTCCATCGCCAAATCCACCAACCGCAAGTTCATCCGCATGGCCCTGGGCGGCGTGCGGGACGAGGCCGAGATTCGCGGCCATCGCCGCACCTACATCGGCTCCATGCCGGGCAAGGTGTTGCAGAGCATGACCAAGGTGGCGGTGCGCAACCCCCTGTTCCTCCTCGACGAGGTGGACAAGATGGGCCAGGATTTCCGCGGCGACCCCTCGTCTGCCCTGCTGGAAGTGCTGGACCCGGAACAGAACCATACCTTCGTCGATCACTACGTGGAGGTGGAATTCGACCTCTCCGACGTGATGTTCGTCGCCACCGCCAACACACTGAACATCCCGGCGCCCCTGCTGGACCGCATGGAAGTGATCCGGCTGTCCGGCTACACGGAAGACGAGAAGGTCAACATTGCCATGCGCTACCTGCTACCCAAGCAGATGAAGACCCACGGCCTCAAGCCCACGGAAGTCAATGTCAGCGAGAGCGCCATTCGCGACGTGGTGCGCTACTACACACGGGAGGCCGGGGTGCGCAGCCTGGAGCGGGAGGTGGCCAAGATTTGCCGCAAGGTGGTGAAGAGTCTGCTCACCCGCCGCAGCGAGCAGCGCATCACCATCACCCCGCGCAGTCTGGAGAAATACCTGGGCGTGCGCCGCTACAGCTACGGCATGGCGGAGAAAAACAACCAGGTGGGGCAGGTCACCGGCCTGGCGTGGACCGAAGTGGGCGGCGAACTGCTCACCATCGAGAGCGTCGCCCTGCCCGGCAAGGGCAAGATGATGACCACCGGCAAGCTGGGCGAAGTGATGCAGGAATCCATCCAGGCCGCTCTTTCCGTGGTGCGTTCCCGTTCCGCCAAGCTGGGTATCCCCGAGGATTTCTACCAGAAGAACGATATCCACATCCACCTGCCGGAGGGGGCCACCCCCAAGGACGGGCCCAGCGCCGGCATCGCCATCTGTACCGCCATGGTATCGGTGTTGACCAACATCCCGGTGCGGGCCGACGTGGCCATGACCGGCGAGATCACCCTGCGGGGCGAGGTGTTGCCCATCGGCGGCCTCAAGGAGAAATTGCTGGCGGCCCATCGCGGCGGCATCAAGACGGTGCTGATCCCGACCGAGAACGTCAAGGATCTGACCGAGATACCGGACAATATCAAGAACAAGCTCGACATCCATCCGGTGAAATGGGTGGAAGAAGTGCTGGAAATGGCCTTGGAGCGTAAACCGGAACCTTTGGATGGCAGCAAGGAGGCATCATCGACCCCTCCGGCGGCAGATGAAGCGTCTTCTAATGCAAATGTCATAACCCACTGAGCGACCACTATTTTTTGTAGTGACAAAATCGGAAGGCCAAGCGGGGCGGTGCAAACCGCCCCGTTTTTTTGCTGAAACCGCTTGACACAAGGATTTCGGGCTTGTTATAAAGCGTGTGCAGGGTTCGTTTCAACCTTCGATCAACGAGAAAGGGGAATTACGTGAACAAGTCTGAGCTGATTGATCAAATCGCCAAGTCCGCCGATATGTCCAAAGCCGCCGCAACCCGTGCTCTGGACGCCGCTGTCAAGGCCGTTCAAGGTGCTCTGAAGAAGGGTGACATGGTTACCCTGGTAGGCTTCGGAACTTTCTATGTCGGCAAGCGCGCTGCCCGCAACGGCCGCAACCCCCGCACCGGCGCCACCATCAAGATCAAGGCCGCCAAGGTGCCGAAGTTCCGTGCTGGTAAAGCGCTGAAGGATGCGGTAAACTAAGCGCCTTTCTGGGTGCTTAGCTCAGTTGGTAGAGCGTCGCCCTTACAAGGCGAATGTCGGCGGTTCGACCCCGTCAGCACCCACCAGCAGGTCAGTATAGGAGTGGTAGTTCAGTCGGTTAGAATACCGGCCTGTCACGCCGGGGGTCGCGGGTTCGAGTCCCGTCCACTCCGCCAATACAAGGGCGAACTTAGTTCGCCCTTTTTACTTTATGGCCGCCCCCGTGGCAGCCCGTAGCCAACGAACCGCGAAGTCTAACGCTATGCTCGAAGCCATCCGTGAGCGCGCCCAGAGTTGGGTCGCCAAACTCATCCTCGCCCTGATTGCCGTTCCTTTTGCCTTGTGGGGCGTCGATTCCTATATCCGCGGCAGCGGCGATACCGCAGCCGTGGCGACGGTGGGCAAGCAGGATATCACCCTGCAGGAATTCAGCCGCATGCTGCGGGAGCAGCAACAGCGCATGGGGAGCCAGGCCGATAAGCCGGAAATCCGCCAGGCGATACTGGATGCCATGATTCACCAGCGCTTGCTGGTGCAACAGGCTGCGGCGGCGGGGTTGACGGTGCCGGAGGGGTTTATCGAGGGGATGATCGCCGGCGTGCCGGTGTTTCAGGAGGGCGGTCGCTTTTCCCAGAAAAAATATGAGGACTGGCTGCGTCAACAGGGCATGACGCCGCAGGTGTTCATGAGCCGCTTGCGCGACGACCTGCTGGTGCAGCAACTGGAGAGCGGTTTCCTGGACACCGTTTCCGCGCCCAAGGCGGTGGTGGACAATGTTATCCGCGTCAACGAGCAGCAGCGTAGCGTGGCCCAGGCGCTGGTGAGCGCCGACCGCTTTCTGGCCGCCGTCAAGCCCGATCCCGAGGCGGCCAAGGCCTATTACGACAAGCACGCCGACGAATTCCGCATCCCGGAGCGGGTGAAACTGGCCGTGGTGGTGCTGTCCCAGAACGACTTGATGCAGCAAATTGCGGTGAGCGAAGAAGAGGCGAAGCAATACTACGCCAGCCATGCTCCCCAGTATCAGACGCCGGAAGAGCGGCGCGCCAGCCATATCCTGGTTACCGTGTCGCCCAAGGCCGGCGATGCCGAGCGCAAGGCGGCCGAGGAAAAGGCCCGGCAACTGGCGGTCGAGGCGAAGAAGAACCCCGCCGCCTTCGCCGAATTGGCGAAGAAGAACTCCCAGGACCCCGGTTCCGCCGAAAAGGGCGGAGACCTGGGCTTCTTCGGCCGCGGCATGATGGTCAAACCCTTCGAGGAGGCGGTGTTCGCCATGAAGACGGGCGAGATCAGCGGACCGGTCAAATCCGATTTCGGTTACCACGTCATCCGCCTCACCGAGGTAAGGGCGGCCAAGGCGCGGCCCTTCGAGGCCGTGCGCGGCGAAATCGAAATGGAACTGCGCAAGCAGAAGGCCTCCCGCAAATTCGCCGAGGTGGCGGACACCTTCGGCAATACCGTCTATGAACAATCTGACAGCCTGAAGCCCGCCGCCGACGCCCTGAAGCTGAAAATCCAGACTACCGACTGGTTGAGCAAGGACGGTCCTTTCCCCTTCAACAGCGACAAGCTGCGCCAGGCGGTGTTCAGCGATGACGTGTTGAAGAACAAGCGCAACACCGAGGCGGTGGAAGTGGCGCCCAATACCCTGGCGGCGGCCCGTGTGGTGGACTATCAGGCGGCCACCATGAAGCCTTTCGCCGAGGTGAAGGATGCGCTTCTCCAGCGTCTGCGCCAGGAACAGGCAGTGGCTTTGGCGGTCAAGCAGGGCAAGGAATGGCTGGCCCAACTCCGGCAAGGCCGGGCGGTGGAAGGACTCTCCTGGGGGAGCGTTGCCGAAGCGTCACGCCTGAAGCACCCGGAGGGCTACAGCGTGCCGGTACTGCAAGAGGTGTTCAAGGCCGATGTGAGCAAGCTGCCCGCCTACGCCGGTGCGGAAGAAGCCGGCAGGGGCTTCGTCCTGGTCAAGGTCAGCGGTGTCAAGGAAGCGGCGGCCATCGACGACGACAAGCGCCGCGCTTACGGCGCCCAGCTTAACGCCATGCTGGGACGGGAATACGGCCAAGCCTTCCTGAAGAGCCTGAAGGAACATATTCCGGTGACGATCAAGAAGGAAAACCTGGAGAAAAGCGGCCAAGCCGGCTGATCGGACGCTCTGGAAAACGAACTGCCCGCCTTGTGCGGGCGGTTTTGTTTTAGCGGGAGGAATTAAACCCGGAAAGCGCGGGTGCCGAGGGAGGCGAGATGGTCCAGGATGCGCTTGGCCATGTCCTGTAGAGGAACCACCTCGTCCACCCCACCCATCGCAATGGCCTCCTTGGGCATACCGAACACCACGCAGCTCGCCTCGTCCTGGGCGAAGTTGTGGGCGCCGGCTTTTTTCATTTCCAGCATCCCGGCCGCACCGTCCTTGCCCATGCCGGTGAGAATGACGCCGATGACGTTTTGCCCCGCATAGTTGGCGGCGGAGCGGAACAATACGTCCACCGAGGGGCGGTGGCGGTTTACCGGCGGCCCCTGGTTCAGTTCGCACACGTAGTTGGCGCCGCTGCGTTTCAGCAACAAATGGGAGTGGCCGGGGGCGATATAGGCGTGGCCGGGCAGCACTCGCTCGCCATTCACCGCTTCCTTGACGGTGATCTTGCACAGGCCGTCCAGGCGTTTGGCGAAGGCGTTGGTGAAGGCTTCCGGCATGTGCTGGGTAACCAGAATGCCGGGGCAGTCGGGGGGAAGTTTGACCAGCACGTCCTTGATCGCCTCGGTGCCGCCGGTGGAGGCGCCGATGATGAGCAGTTTCTCGGTGGAGGTGATGCGGTTGGATACGGCTGGAAGCACGGCGTCGGCGGTATAGCGCTGTTCCACTTTCATGGCGGGAAGGGCCTTGATTTTTGCTTTGGCGGCGGCACGGATCTTGTCCGTGATTTCTGCCGTATATTCCTGCAAGCCGCGAGAGATGTCCAGCTTGGGCTTGGTGACGAAGTCCACCGCGCCCAGTTCCAGTGCGCGCAGGGTGATGTCCGACCCCCTCTCCGTGAGGGAAGATACCATGACCACCGGCATCGGCCGCAGGCGCATGAGTTTTTCCAGGAAATCCAGTCCGTCCATCTTGGGCATTTCCACATCCAGGGTGATCACGTCCGGATTGAGCTTTTTGATCTGTTCCCGTGCTACCAGGGGGTCGGGGGCGGTGCCCACCACTTTCATGTCGGGCTGGGAGTTGATGATTTCGGACAGCAACTGGCGCACCAGGGCTGAATCGTCAACGACCAATACTTTTGTCGGCATGGCTCAAGGCTCGTGTAATCAGAACAACTCCACGTCACCGGCGATGGGCGTGACTTGCAGCCGCGAGCTGTATTCCTTCTCCCGCTCGAAGATGGTGCTGTTATGGATGTTGCGCAGGCGCTTGATCAGCACCTTGCCGGTTTTGGGGAAAAAGTAGACCTTGCGCGGGTAGATGCCCACCAGGTCCTGGGCCACGACACGGATTTTTTCCGTTTTCAGGTAATCCAGGGCGAAACTGGCGTTGCGTTCGCCGATATTGTGCACGGTGAAATGCCGCATCACGTTGCCGCCGCCGAACACCTTGGCTTCCAGGTTGGGCCGCTTGGCGCCGAGCTTGATCAGTTGGTTGATCAGCATTTCCATGGCGTAGCTGCCGTAGCGGGCGGAACTGCTCAAGGGGTCGCTGTTTTCCGTGCCGCTCTCGGGCAGCATGAAGTGGTTCATGCCGCCGATGCCGGATACCCGGTCGCGGATACAGGCCGAGACGCAGGAGCCGAGCACGGTTACGATCAGCATGTCGCGCCGAGTGACGTAATACTCCCCGGGCAGTATCTTGGCCGCCTCGGTGTCGAACTGGCGGTCGTAATACTGGTTCGGTGCGAGATGTTCCTCAAAGCCGTGCTCAGTCATGGAGAGAGGGCTCCTGGAGGGGGAGTGTTTGGGGCGTGTTAGCCACGACGCAATGCTCCCATCGTGGGATG
>JAGUYQ010000147.1 GCA_020061285.1 Betaproteobacteria bacterium | reverse complement strand
TGACCGTCCCGGAAAACCTGCCCTACTACCGGACACCGCAGTTGCTCGCCACCGGCACCCGGCAGCTCTACCGCGCGCCGGAAAGCCCCTACGCGGCCAATTTCAATTTCACCACCGAATACGTGGACTTCCGCCACCCTTCCCTGGTCAGCGCCAAGCGGGCGGTGCTCTACCCCAGCTTCAGCCTGCCCATCACCCCCATCTACGGCTACCTGACGCCCAAGGTGGGATTACACATGACCCGCTACATGTACGACAAGAACACCACCACCCTGGACGACACGAGCCGCACCGTGCCGATTTTCAGCCTGGACAGCGGCCTCTATTTCGAGCGGGACCTCAATCTGTTCGGGCGGGACTTCCAGCAGACCCTCGAACCCCGCGCCTATTACGTCTATGCGCCCTACCGGGACCAGAGCGCCATCCCGGTCTTCGACAGCGGCGACGCCGGTTTCGGCATCGCGCAGATTTTCACCGAGAACCGTTATGCGGGAAGCGACCGCATCAGCGACGCCAACCAGGTCACCCTCGGCGTCACCTCCCGCTTCCTCGAAGCCAATGGCGCCGAGCGCCTGCGCGCCACGGTCGCCCAGCGTTTTTACTTGAAAACGCCGCTCGTCACCCTGCCCGGCCAAGCGCCGCCCGACCGCAAGTTTTCCGACCTGCTGGCTTCCGTCGGCGGCCAGTTGACACGGGATTGGCGCCTCGACAGCTTCTGGCAATACAACCCGGACCTGTCCCGCACCGAAATCTTCAACGTCGGCGCCCGCTACCGACCGGACGCAGGCAAGGTTCTCAACATGAGCTTCCGCTACACCCCGACTCCCACCGCCACCCCCTTCGGGGTCAACCCCGGCGGTTTCCGCCAGATCGACGCCTCCGGCCAATGGCCCCTTTACGGCCGCTGGCACGGGGTGGGCCGGATGAATTATTCCATTCTCGACAAGGCCGTTCTGGAAAGCCTCGCCGGCCTGGAATACGACGGCGGCTGCTGGGCCGCCCGGGCCGTGGTCCATTCCCTCACCACCGGCGTGGACGCCGGCGGCAAGCCCGTCAAGAGCAACGCGATTTTCTTCCAGCTTGAATTGAACGGATTGAGCAGCATCGGCTCCAATCCCCTGGACATCCTCAACCGAAACATTTACGGCTACACCAAATTCAACCAGCAGACACCATGACGACTTTCCTGTTTCGCTTTCTCTTCACCTTCGGCATTCTTCTTCTATCCACCGGCCTCCAGGCCGCCCAGGATCGCCCCCGCGTGCAGCAACTGGACCGCATCGTCGCCATCGTCAACAACGACGTCATCACCCAGCGGGAGCTCACCGACCGCATCGGTGTCATCGCCGTGCAACTGAAAAAGCAGGGCACCCCCCTGCCACCCCAGGAGATTCTGGAGAAGCAGGTACTGGAGCGCATGATCGTCGAGCGGGCGCAGTTGCAGTACGCACAGGATACCGGCATCCGGGTGGACGACGCCCAGGTGGACGCTACCCTGCAGCGCATCGCCCAACAGAACAACGTGGACCTGGCCGGCTTCCGCCAGATACTGGAAAAGGAAGGGATCAACTTCGCCAAGTTCCGCGAGGAACTGCGCAATGAAATCATCATCGCCCGCCTGCGGGAGCGGGAAGTGGACAACAAGATCACCGTCGCCGACAGCGAAGTGGACAACCTCCTCGCCGCACGGGCCGCCCTCTCCGGCGGCGAGGACGAGTACAACGTGGCCCACATCCTGATCTCGGTGCCGGAAAACGCCAGCCCGGAACAAATCCAGGAACGCAAGGCGAAGGCCGAGGCCGCCCTGGCCGAACTGAAAAAGGGCGCCAACTTCGGCCAGGTGGCGGCCAGCTTCTCCGACGCCCCCGACGCCATGGACGGAGGCCAACTGGGCTGGCGCTCCCCCGCCAGGCTGCCCGGCATTTTCGCCGAGACGCTCGGCAGGATGAAAGCCGGCGAGGTCAGCCAAGTGCTGCGCAGCCCCAACGGTTTCCACATCCTCAAGCTGATGGACCTCCGCAGCAAGAACACCCCCCTGATGGTGCAGCAGACCCATGTGCGCCACATCCTGATCAAGACCAACGAGGCCGTCTCCGAGGCCGACGCCAAGCGCCGCCTGACCCTGGTGCGCGACCGCCTGGTCCACGGCGGCGACTTCGCCCAACTGGCCCGGCTCTACTCCGAGGACGGCTCCGCCTCCCGGGGCGGCGACCTGGGCTGGGTCAACCCCGGCGACCTAGTGCCCGAGTTCGAGCAGGCCATGAACGCCCTCAAGCCCGGCGACATCAGCGAGCCGGTGAAAACTCCCTTCGGCTGGCACCTGATCCAGGTGCAAGAGCGCCGCACCGAGGACATGAGCAAGGAACGCACCAAACTTCAGGCACGCCAGGAAATCCGCGCCCGCAAGGCCGACGAACAATACCAGGACTGGGTGCGCCAGTTGCGGGACCGGGCCTTCGTGGAATACCGCCTCGAAGACAAGTACTAAGTGAGCTCCCTGCCGACCCTCGCCCTCACGCCCGGCGAGCCCGCCGGCATCGGGCCGGAACTGTGCGTACAATTGGCCCGCCACCCCCTTCCCGCCCGTATCGTGGCGGTGGCGGACAAATATCTCCTGCAACAGCGGGCGGCGCTGCTTGGCCAGCCCCTGGAAATCCGCGATTACCGTCCAGATGCCCCGCCTCCGCCCGGTGTGCTGGAAGTGCTGCACATCCCCCTGCGCACAGAGACCAAACCCGGTGTTCTCGACCCCCGCAACGCCCCCTACGTCCTCGACACCCTCACCCGCGCCGCGAAAGGCTGCCTCAGCGGCGAGTTCGACGCCCTGGTGACGGCACCGGTGCACAAGGGCGTCATCAACGACGCCGGCATCCCCTTCACCGGCCACACCGAATTCCTCGCCGAACTCAGCCACACCCCCCAGGTGGTGATGATGCTCACCGGCGGCGGCCTGCGGGTGGCCTTGGCCACCACCCACCTGCCCCTGCGGGATGTGCCCGACGCCATCACCCGGGACAGCCTGGAGCGGGTCGTCCGCATCCTGCATCGGGACCTGGTGCAGCGCTTCGGCATTCCCAACCCGAAAGTCCTGGTGGCGGGCCTCAACCCCCACGCCGGGGAATCCGGCCACCTGGGCCGGGAGGAAATCGAAGTCATCGCCCCGGTCCTCGACAAGCTGCGCGGTGAAGGCCTGAACCTCGTCGGCCCCCTGTCCGCCGACACCCTGTTCACGGCCCGCCAGTTGGAGGGTTCCGACGCCCAACTCGCCATGTACCACGACCAGGGCCTGGCGGTGCTGAAATACGCCAGCTTCGGCGGCGGCATCAACGTCACCCTGGGCATGCCCATCATCCGCACTTCCGTGGACCACGGCACCGCCCTGGACCTTGCCGGCAGAGGCAAGGCCGACGTGGGCAGCCTGCTGGCCGCCATCGAACTGGCCCTGGAACTGGTCCGTCACAGGAAAGCCTGACCATGGAACAGCAAGCCAGAAAACGACTTGGCTCCGGCATAACATGGGCCATACCCATGTTAGCCTTCACTGAAACTTGTGCCTAAGATGACAGACAGCCATATTGCCAGGAAGCGTTTTGGCCAGAACTTCCTCTCCGACCCCAATATCATCCGCAAGATCATCGACGCCATCCGCCCCCGTCCCGACGACCTGATGGTGGAAATCGGTCCCGGCC
>JAGUYQ010000023.1 GCA_020061285.1 Betaproteobacteria bacterium | reverse complement strand
TGGGCAAGGGCAAGACCCTGGGGGAGATGGCCCTCATCGACGGCGAACCCCGCTCCGCCACCTGCATCACCGCCATGCCGTGCAAGCTGGTCATCCTGACCAAGGAAAACTTCCTCCGCATTCTCGCCGAACAGCCCGGCCTGGGAGTGAAAATCGTGATGAAAATCGCCCGCCTGCTGTCCCAGCGCCTGCGCAAGACCAGCGGCATGCTGGTGGATTACCTGGAAAACTGAGTGGCGCCTGGGTGAAAAAAGCCGGCATGTTTGCCGGCTTTTTTGCTGCGAGATTGGGGGATGTTATGGTTCCCGGATTTATCCACCCGCAAGGAACGTCGAGAATACCCCTATCCCAGCTATCGGCAATTCCCATTGCCCCGAGCGTGATGGTGGCAAGCCTCTCCAGCACGGCGGGCCGGTGCCGGCCCAAAATTATTTTTCGCTTACCCGCAATATTCCCGCCGGTGATTCGTCTTCACCTGCATGGATACGCTGCTGCTCCCCCAAACCGCATGTCACCCGAAAACGCCGATGGCTGACCAAAACCGACACATTACCGAAACCATCATGCGGGAGCGGGGGCGGCTGAGCGGTTTTATCCGTCAGCGGGTGCCCGACCCGAGCGAGGCGGAAGACATTTTGCAGGACGTGTTCTTCGAGTTCATCGAGGCATACCGTCTGCCCAAGCCCATCGAGCAAGTAGGCGCCTGGCTGTTTCGCGTGGCGCGCAATCGCATCATCGACCGCTTTCGCAAGAAGCGCGAGGACCCGCTCCCCCAGGCGCGGGAGACGACAGGCGAGGACGAGGACGGCTATTGGCTGGAGCAGGCCCTGCCGTCACTGGATAGCGGCCCGGAGGCCGCCTATGCGCGCGCCATGCTATTGGACGCCATCTCGGCCGCCCTGGATGAATTGCCCGCCGAACAGCGCGACGTATTCATCGCCCACGAATTGGACGGGCGCAGTTTCAAGGAATTGGCCACCGACAGCGGGGTAAACCTGAATACCCTGCTGGGGTGGAAACGACATGCCGTGTTGCACCTGCGGAGCAGGCTGCAACCGCTTTACGACGAACTTTCTTGGTAAAGGAAATGAAAATGAACTGCTTGAGCGATAAAACACACTGCAAGGCAAAGTTTCTCAAGATCGCGCTGATGGTTATTGCCGGTATCGCCGCCTTGGGTTGGGTAGTCATGCTGTTGTGGAACTGGCTCATGCCCGAACTGTTCCTTGGCGCCAAGCAAATCAGCTACCTCCAGGCCTTGGGCGTGTTGCTCCTGAGCAAAATCCTCTTCGGCGGCTTCCGTGGCGGCCGTCATGGGCGGTGGCACGAGAACCGCCAGCGCTGGGAAAGCATGACCCCGGAGGAGCGGGAGCAACTCAAAAGCCAGTACAAAGGCCGGTGGGGCAACTGGTGCGGCTCGCACAAGTCCGACGGCAATGCGCCGCGGGATGAGGCCCCGTCCCGCCCGGAGTAAGCGTGCCTAAGCCCGGTGGTTCTTCTTGGTGACTTGGGCACTGCGCCTGCCGACTCAAGAACACAATCCGGACCGTTGTTTCTTTTCACGACTTCGAGGAAAAACAAGATGGACTTAATCCAGAAATTGCAGTGGCGCTACGCAACGAAGAAGATGGACCCCGCCAAGACCGTGCCCCAGGAAAAAGTCGAGCGCATTCTGGAGGCCGTGCGCTTGGCGCCCACCTCCAGCGGCTTGCAGCCGTTCGAGATCATCGTGGTGACCAATCCCGAGATCAGGGAGAAAATCCAGGCCATTGCGATGAATCAGGGACAGGTTGCCGATTGTTCACATCTGCTGGTGTTCGCCGCCTGGGACAACTACACGGCGGAGCGGATCAACATGATGTTCGACCTGGCCGATCAGGAGCGCGGCGGCACCAACGAGGGCTGGGAAAACTACCGTGCCATGCTCTTGAGCATGTACCCCTCCCGTAGCGCGGAGGAAAACTTTCAGCATGCGGCAAGACAAGCCTACATCGGCCTGGGCCTGGCGCTGGTCGCGGCCGCGTTTGAGGAAGTCGATAGTACGCCGATGGAGGGATTCGACTCCAAGGCGCTGGATGGCCTCCTCGACCTGCCCGCCAAAGGGCTCAGGAGCGTGCTCATCATGCCCCTGGGCTACCGGGATGCCGGCCAGGACTGGCTGGTCAACCTCAAGAAGGTCCGGCGGCCCCACGAGCGGTTTGTCAGCGAAGTGAATTGAACCCCGGCGGCCAACGCCGAGCAAATTTCCCAGCGAGAACCAGGGTCCCCCTAATCCTAACTCGGAGCCCTCCCATGAATCACCAACAAGTCGCAATCGTCACCGGCGCGTCGCGCGGGATCGGCGCCGCCATAGCCCGCCGCCTCGCTACGGACGGCTATGCGGTTATCGTCAATTTCGCGGGCAGCGAAGACGCGGCGAAAGACGTGGTCGATACGATCACGTGGGCCGGCGGCGAAGCCGCCGCCGTGCAGGCGGACGTGGCCGACCCCACGGCAGCGCGTCATCTCTTCGACGAAGCGGCCCGCCTGTATGGCCGCGTGGACGTACTCGTCAATAACGCCGGCATCATGCCGCCCAATTTGCCGCACCTCGCGGACACCGACGACGCCACCTTCGACCGCCTGTTCGCCGTCAACGTCAAGGGCACGTTCAACACGCTGCGCGAAGCCGCGAACCGCCTGCAAGCCGGCGGACGGATCGTCAATTTCTCGACCAGCGTGATCGGCCTCGCCCTGCCCGGTTACGCGGCCTACGCCGCGACCAAGGGTGCCGTCGAGGTGATGACGAATATCCTTGCCAAGGAACTGCGCGGCAAGAACATCACGGTCAATGCCGTGGCGCCCGGGCCAACTGCGACCGAGCTATTCCTGGACGGCAAGTCGCCCGAGGCCATCGAGCGAATGTCGAAAGCGCCCCCCCTTGAGAGGCTCGGCACACCCGATGACATTGCCAACGCGGTGGCATTCCTCGTCGGCCCCGACGCAGCCTGGGTCAACGGCCAGGCCTTGCGTGCCAATGGGGGGCTTGTCTGAGGCGAAGAGGCGTGGCAGGCATAAAGATATTTCCTCCATTTAGAAAGCAGGACACCCTTCATGACCCATTCCCATGATCGCCGCGCATTCTTGCTGGCCGCCACGGCCGTTCCGCTCCTGCTCGCTGTCCCTGCTCGCGCCACCGAAAGGCAGCGAGCGGGCTCCGCCGAGGCCATGCTCGCGAGTCTCGAAGCGGCTTCGGCTGGACGCCTTGGCGTGTATGCCCTGGACCTGGCCGATGGGGCGCAAGTCCGCTACCGTGCAAACGAGCGCTTTCCCCTCGGCAGCACCTTCAAGGTGATTCTGGTATCCGCGATATTGGCGCGCAGCGCGCATAGCGCCGGCCTCATGCAGCAGCGTATCCATTACGCGCAGAGCGATCTTGTCCACTACTCGCCCATTTCCGAGAAACACGTCGCTGACGGCATGACCGTCGCCGAACTCTGCGCCGCCGCGATTCAGTACAGCGACAACACATCGGCCAATCTGCTCATGAAGATGCTGGGAGGGCCGTCCGCGGTGACGGCTTTCGCACGCACCATCGGGAATGGCGAATTCCGTCTTGACCGCTGGGAAACAGAATTGAACACCGCCATACCCGGCGATTTTCGCGATACCGCGACCCCCGCCGCAATGGGGCGCAGCCTGCAATCGCTGGCGCTCGGCGATGCCTTGCCGGCGCCTCAGAGGACGCAGTTGACCGAGTGGCTGCGTGGCAACACCACGGGCGCCAAGCGGATACGGGCCGCGCTGCCCGCCGATTGGCGAATTGGCGACAAGACGGGCTCCGGCTACTATGGCACCGCGAACGATATTGCCGTGCTATGGCCGCCGGAACGCAAGCCTATCGTCCTTGCGATCTATCACACGCAGGGGGAGGCCAATGCGAAATGGCGCGACGAAGTCATCGCGGACGCAGCGCGCATCGTCGTGCATGCTCTTGGCTAGCAAACCGAAGCGGCTAGCCCCCATCGGAAAGCGGAAACGGACCCACCGTGCTCTATCTGACCATCAAGGTATTCCACGTCGTCGCCATCATTGTCTGGGTCGGCGGGATGCTGCTGGTGGCGCTGTCGCTGGCGTCCATGCGGCCCGCCGCCGGCCCGTTTCTCTTGCCCGAACATCGTCTCCTGACAATCCTGCATCGCTGGGATCGGCGGGTTACCACTCCCGCGATGGCAGCCGCCTGGGCACTGGGTCTTGCCATGGCCATGCAGGGACACTGGTTTGCAACAGCCTGGCTTTCCCTCAAGATCGCGGTGGTCCTGGCGTTGTCGGCGCTGCACGGGATTCAGGCCGGGGCGCTGCGGCGATTGATCGGGAATGGCGCGCGCCGCAAACCGAGCGCGGCCTTGCGTTTCTCCCCCCTCGGGATACTGCTGTCCATCGGGGCGGCCGTTGCCCTTGTCATTCTTAAACCCCTTTGAGACGACGGCACCGATGAAACCGCTTAAAGGAAAAACGATGGTTGCCCTGCTGATTGTCTTGGTGGCCGTGATCGCCGCCTACAAGTATGTGCAGCTTTCCAATATCGACGGCCATCTGGATCGTTTGGCCACGGGCGAAAGCGTTCTCCTTGATGTCCGAACCGCCTCGGAATACGACGACGGACATATCGCAGGCGCAATCAATATCCCCCTGGGAAGGCTGAGAACGGACTACGTTAAGCTTGATCCCAACCGGACGTATATCACCTACTGTTCCCACGGGCTAAGAAGCATCAAGGCTGCCGGAATCCTCAAGGAAAGGGGGTTCAAGCACGTTTTCAATGGCGGCCCCATGTCGAATGCCGAAGCGCTTCGCCGTTCGCCGGCGGAGAAAAAAGACAACTGATTTCCGCTTGACGGTGTATCCGCGTGAAGCTTCAACGCTCATCCAATAGAGAGGCGCAACTTGTCCGTATCGACCCGCCCACAAGACTCCCTGATGCCGCCGCATCGTGACGAACAAGTGCATTCGGCACCGGCCGACTTGCCGTTGCAACTACGCCGCTTCGCGCTGACGGTGCTTCCCTTTCTGGCGGGGCTCCATGCCTACATCGGCTGGCGCTTGTTGCCCGCGCTGCCTTTCGGAGCAATTGGGACGACCATCGGCGTGATCGTCCTGGGCTTGTCCACGCTTCTGATACCGATGGGCATGCTGGCGCGCTTTCTCGTTTCCCGTCAGGCGTTGTCGGACCGAATCACTTGGGCAGGAACCTTGGCCATGGGGCTGTTTTCTTCCGTCCTGGTGCTGACGCTGCTGCGGGATATGGCACTGCTGGTGGCGGGGTCGCCGCCGTTCGCTGCGGCGACAGCGCTTGCCATCCTTCCGGCGGCGGCGCTGCTGACCCTGATCGGCTTCCTGAATGCACGCCGGGTCGCGCGCGTGGTGACCGTCGATATCCCCCTGGAAGGCTTGCCGGCGGCGCTGGCAGGCTTCACCATCGTCCAGCTCAGTGACATCCACGTCGGCTCGACGATCAAGGGCGACTACGTTCGCGCCATTGTCGACCGGGTGAACAGCCTCGGCGCCGACCTGATCGCCATCACCGGCGACGTGGTGGATGGCAGCGTCCGGCAGCTCTCAGCCGATACCGCCTCCTTGGCAAACCTCAAGGCGCGGCATGGCGCCTATGTCGTCACCGGCAACCATGAGTACTACTCGGGCGCCACGGCATGGATGGCCGAGTTCCGGCGCCTGGGACTCCACGGCCTGACGAACGAACATGTCGTTATCGAGCACGACGGCGCGCGCCTGGTGGTGGCGGGTGTGACCGACTACAGCGCCCACGCCTTCGACCCCGCGCAGCGCAGCGATCCCGGCGCCGCACTGGTCGGCAGCCCGGAAGGCATTCCCCGGATATTGCTCGCCCACCAGCCGCGCTCGGCACACGCGGCGGCATCCGCCGGCTTCGACCTGCAATTGTCCGGCCATACCCACGGTGGACAATTCTGGCCGTGGAATCTGTTTGTACGCCTTCAGCAGCCCTTCACGGCGGGACTGCATCGACTGGGCCGGCTGTGGGTCTACACCAGCCGCGGCACCGGCTACTGGGGGCCACCCAAGCGCTTCGGCGCGCCCTCCGAGATTTCGCTCCTGCGTCTTCTTCCGAGCTCGCCCGATGATTTCGAGGTTTTGGATGAGGGGCGTCGTCGTCCTTATTCGACATGATTGTTTGCTCATACCGAATAGTATTATCAAGATATCCCGGTTTATCCAGCCCGCAACAACACCCAGAATAACACCATCCCAACTCTTGGCGGCACCCGCTGCCCTGACCGCGATGGAAGCCATGCTCTTCGACTCGATGCCGCCGCCGGAAGACTTCGCCATTCCCGGCCCGGCCGGCCCGATTTCCGTCCGCCTGCACCGGCCGCCGCCGGCGGGCGAGGCGCTGCCTGTCGTCCTCTACTTCCACGGCGGCGGTTTC
>JAGUYQ010000090.1 GCA_020061285.1 Betaproteobacteria bacterium | reverse complement strand
TCGGTGGCCACGTCCAGGCCGAAGGCATGGAGGGCGGGGAGGTCGTTGGCCATGCCTTCCATGCGCTTGCGCATCCAACGCGGGATTTCCGCCCCGCAGGCGTCGGAGAAGCGCGCCAGTTGGGTGAAATTGGAGATGGGCATGATGCCCGGCACGATGGGGATGGTCACTCCCCGCGCCTCGCACTCGTCGAGGAAGCGGAAGTAGGCGTCGGCGTTGTAGAAATACTGGGTGATGGCGGCGTCCGCCCCGGCCTTCACCTTGGCGGCGAAGTTGTCCAGGTCCGCCACGGCGGAGGGGGCCTCGGGGTGGAACTCGGGATAGGCCGCCACTTCCAGGTGGAACCAGTCGCCGTATTCGGCGCGGATGAAAGCCACCAGGTCGGCGGCGTAGCGGAAATCCCCCAGCTCCACCATGCCCGAGGGGATGTCGCCGCGCAGGGCGACGATGCGCTTGATGCCGTTGTCCTTGTATTCGTCCAGCAGGCTCTTGATGTTGTCGTGGGTGGCGGCGACGCAGGACAAGTGGGGAGCGGCTTGGTGGCCCTCCTTCTGTATCTCCAGCACCGTTTCCAGGGTGCGGTCACGGGTGGAGCCGCCGGCGCCGAAGGTGACGGAAAAGAATTCCGGCTTCATCTGGGCCAGCTGCTGGCGGGTGGCCCGCAGCTTGTCGATCCCCTCCTGGGTTTTGGGGGGGAAAAACTCGAAGCTGAGAATGGGTTTTTTCATAAACTTTCCTGGCAAGAATGTTGGGTGTCCTCGCGCTGGAAGACGGTTTTTGCATCCCGCAGAATGTTGGTCCGCAAGGCCTCTCCCGCCCCTTGTAGCCAGACCAAGTCCGATTTCAGGACGAAGGGCAGGTCGTCGAAATCCATGCGCAGACGGGCAAACTCGGAAAGGGTTATTTCTGGTGCGTCCACAGCCAAATCCAGGTCGGAAGCGGGATTGAAGTCGCCCCGCGCGCGGGAGCCGTAAACCAGTACCTGTTTCACTTTGGGATGGGCCGCCAGCAGGGCAACGGCGCGGTCGAACCAGCGCACCGGCAAGCCGAAGGCATTCATTGCTTCGCTCATGCCTGATCCAGCCGTTCCGTCAGGGTTTTGAACAGGGACAGCCCCCGCCGGGAGATGAATTCCGCGACTTCCTTCGCCTTGTCCTCGTCGTAAAGATGGCTGGTGAGGTTGCGCATCTCGTGGATGTCGGACCAGCCCGCCAGATCGGCGATCAGCCGGCTCTCAAAGGCGGCCCCAAGCGCCTGCTTGGGCGTGGCGGCCTGGACGCCCTGGTCCTGCAACCAGTCTTTCAGGGTTTTCCAGCCGAGTTCGTAGGCGAATTCGAAGCGCTGGATGACGCTGTCCCGCGTCATGCGCTCTGCCCGCTCCGGATCGAAACCAGCAGCGGCAAGGCGGTCCCGGCCAAGGTAGTCCTCCACCGCTTCGCTTAAACGGGCTACGGCAGTGGAGAATTGCTGGCGACGGGATTCGAAGCGCTCACGGGACATGGCTCAACTCCTTATCGCAAAATGGAAAAGCCCTTCGGCAGTAAATCTTAATGCCAAAGGGCTGCCAAGGGCACCAGCCGATCAATAACGGTAGTGGTTGGGCTTGTAAGGGCCGTCCTTGGGCACGCCGATGTACTTGGCCTGCACGTCGGAAAGCTCGGTCAGATGGACGCCGATTTTCTTCAGGTGCAGGCGGGCCACTTTCTCGTCCAGGTGCTTGGGCAGGACGTAGACCTTGTTCTCGTACTTGTCGGCATGGTTGAACAACTCGATCTGGGCGATGGTCTGGTTGCTGAAGGACGCGGACATCACGAAGCTGGGGTGGCCGGTGGCGCAGCCCAGGTTCACCAGGCGACCCTTGGCCAGCACAATGATCTTCTTGCCGTCGGGGAAAATCACGTGGTCCACCTGGGGCTTGATCTCCTCCCACTGGTATTTTTCCACCGAGGCGATGTCGATTTCGGAGTCGAAGTGGCCGATGTTGCACACGATGGCCTCATTCTTCATTTTCGCCATGTGGTCGTGGTTGATCACGTGCACGTTGCCGGTGGCGGTGACGAAGATGTCGCCGATGGCGGCCACTTCGTCCATGGTCACCACGCGGTAGCCTTCCATGGCCGCTTGCAGGGCGCAGATGGGGTCGATCTCGGTCACCATCACGGTGGCGCCCATGCCGCGGAAGGCCTGGGCGCAGCCCTTGCCCACGTCGCCGTAGCCCAGCACCACGCAGATCTTGCCCGCCACCATCACGTCGGTGGCGCGCTTGATGCCGTCCAGCAGGGATTCGCGGCAGCCGTAGAGGTTGTCGAACTTGGACTTGGTCACCGAGTCGTTGACGTTAATGGCCGGGAACTTCAGGCGGCCTTCCTCGGCCATCTGGTACAGGCGGTGCACGCCGGTGGTGGTCTCCTCGGTCACGCCCTTGATGTGTTTGATGCGCTCGGAGTACCAGCCGGGGGAAGTCGCCAGCTTGGCCTTGATGGCAGCGAACAGCACGCGCTCTTCCTCGCAGGTGGGGTTGGCGATGCAGGAGGGGTCGGTCTCGGCGCGGGTGCCTAGGTGCAGCAGCAGGGTGGCGTCGCCGCCGTCGTCCAGGATCATGTTGGCGGGTTCGCCGGGCCACTCGAAAATGCGGTGGGTGTATTCCCAGTACTCTTCCAGGGATTCGCCCTTGTAGGCGAACACCGGGGTGCCCTCAGCGGCGATGGCCGCGGCGGCGTGGTCCTGGGTCGAGTAGATGTTGCAGGAGGCCCAGCGCACCTGGGCGCCCAGAGCCTGCAGGGTCTCGATCAGCACCGCGGTCTGGATGGTCATGTGCAGGGAACCGGCGATGCGGGCGCCCTTCAGGGGCTGGGAAGCGGCGAATTCCTCGCGCATAGCCATCAGGCCGGGCATTTCCACCTCGGCGATGGAAAGCTCCTTGCGGCCCCAAGAGGCCAGGGACATGTCGGCGACTTTGTAGTCGGTGAAATTAGCGTCAGCCACAGCGAACTCCTAACGTTGCGGCCGGGGGGATGCGGGGGCGTTGCTCACCTGGCATCCCGTGCCCGGCACGGGGTTGAAATCAGGCGAGCGCGGTTCTGGAAAGCCGAGCCTGACGGTCTGGGGACCGTTGCAGCGCTCCTCGGGATGGGGGGAATTATAGCTGAATTTTTGGGAGGAGCGGGGCGAGGATGGGGTTCAGGGACGTGACACTGAGGGGATATCCCGCTGGAGTGTTTCGCCAAGGGGGGGGGGCGAATCCAGCGGCAGCATTTCGGCAAGCAGGGTTTCGGGGGCAATGTCCTGCTTGTTAGGCCAGGTAACGGCACCGAACAGAATGCCCACTTGATTGAAGTAATGCACGTCCCGAAGTTCGCGGAAAACGCCGTGGTCGAGATAGGGTTTCAGGTCGAAGACGCCCTTGCGCCCATCCTCAATCTCGACATAGATACGGTAGTCCGCCAACGGTTTAACGGTTTTGACGTCCCAGTACATGGCAACCTCACAAAGGAGCAATTTTATAGGGACTCTCGCCATTGGCGGCAAGTTCCCAGTCGGCCATCAATTCATCGCGGTGGAGTTCTATCCACGCCTGCACCAGCCGCAATTGCTTGCGCGGCAACTCCCCGGAAAGAATTTCACCGTCGTCGATGCCGATGGATGCCTCGAATTCAGCGAACTTGGCGTGGATATGGGGCAGGTGGTGATGTTTGTTGTCGATGAGATACAGGCGGATGATGATCCCGTAAAACATGGAAATGATAGGCATGGTCAACGCTCCTGAAATTGCGTTAGGTTCGGCGTGCCGGAAACCAAGTCGAACCAAGCTTTTTTACGCCATTGGCCGGCCGTTCAGCGCCTAAGCCGCTTGCCGTAGCGGAGTGATCTCGCGGTTAACTTGCTCGCCGATTTCCACCATCGCGGTTTTTGCATCATAGCTGGCCTGCAAGCCCAACCAGAATTCGGCGCTGGAGCCGAAATAGCGCGCCAGCCGGAGCGCCGTGTCCGCAGTGATGCCGCGTTTTCCACGCACGATGTCGTTGACGCGCGTGGCGGGGATGCGCAGGGCGTGGGCGCTCATGCCGAGGGGGACGAGAAACTCCTCCCGCAGGATTTCGCCCGGATGCACTGGCGGCATTCCCTCCCCGGCCTCGACCAGGTCGGAGAAATCCATGCCGGGTAGGTCTTCAATGCGGATGCTCATTGCGGTCTCCTAGTGATAATCCACGATTTCCACGTCGAAGGCATTGCCGTCCTCGAAGCGGAAACACAGGCGCCATTGGTCGTTGATGCGGATGCTCTATTGGCCGGCGCGGTTGTGCTGCAATGCCTCCAGCCGGTTGTCGAGGCTGTCTTAAGTTTGACCAATTTTAGAATATGCAGCGGGATAAGGACGTGTAGACAACGACGACGACCAGAAAAATTGCCCAATTGCGGGCAACCCCGAGCTTTTGCTTTGTCCGCGCGTGCTCTCATTCATGAATATTCAGGGCATGATCCTTTGTGACATAGATGTTACCGGCGCTATCTCGGCCAAATGGCCAGTCAGAAGAAAAGGCAACGTATCGAAAAATATCCTCATCTTTTCGGATAAGGCTGTCTATCCGTATCCAGCCATTTGAATTTTTAGGGACTATCGTCGCTTCTTGAAGTTTGACAGCGAACCAGTCCAAGTGCATCAGAAGCTCTCCTGATGCCTTCATCTTGTCGTAAATCTTCTCGTACTGTAACTGGGCCATAGGCGGACGCTAGCTTCATTATTGAAATGTAAGCGGAACCTTACGCCGTGAAAGCCGGGAGGTCAATGTGTATTGCTTTGATTTTTAGGGTGTTTGTGCCTTGGTGGCGAGTGCGTGCCAGACAATGGAGGGATCAAGAAAGTGGTTTTGTGCGCTTCGCGCGAATTGTTTGAGACGGAGGTAGCCCGACACCCAATCAATCGCGCGAAGCGCGACAAGACTAAAACCAGAACGTCGTGTCCTTCATCAGGAACTCAACGTGGGGCATGTAATGGGACCCGTCGCAGGAGAAGGTCAGGCTGATCATGCCGTTGAACAGGTTGATGGAGGCCATGCGCAGATAGATGTTGGGGTCGGCGAAGCGCAGGGATTTCATGACATTCAGAATCTGCCGGATGTCAGATTGCGGAATTACGGCCTCTGCCGGGTAGGGACGGGGCGGGTAGACCAAGCAGATGTCCGGGTCGCTCAAGGCCTCGTAATCCAGCATGCGGTAGCGGAACGGGTCGTCCACGGTCCAGATGGTGGCCTGGCTGCTGGAGAAGTGGATCTGGCATTGGAACACGCCGCGCTGCGTCAGCAACTCTTCCAGGATGGACAGGGCCTGTTCCATGTTGCGATCCATGGGGCTTTCGGCGCGGCATTGCTGGAAGACCGCGCCGCGGATCGACGGGTCGCCTTTCACCTGCCGCCAATAGCCGGGTTCGTCGTAGAGCCTGGCTGTCACCGGCAGGCCGCTGAGGTCGAAATCGGCGCCGAGGTGGCCCAATATCCGGGAATCGTCGCGCACGACCTGCAAGGCGGTGAGGGAAGGCCGGTGCTTCTTCAGGCTGATGTAGGCGTCGGAGAGAAGGAAGCCCCAGGAGGGCACGGCTTCCTTCATGTAGGGGCGGTCGGAGCGGTCGCGGCCGAAGTGTCCGGGCTCAAGCCCTTCCCGGCCGATGTTGTCACAGATTTGGATGCCGCCGGTGTCCACGCAGTAGAGGTAGGTGCAATAGGGGATGCCGGCGTAGCCCTCCGTGAGTATCTCGTCCAGCCGTTCGCGGCTGCCCCAGGCCGGGGTGCACTTCTCGGCCAGTTGCGCCAGGGGTTCGCGCAGGATGCGCGCCAGTTCTTCCCGTTGCAGGTAGATGCTGTCTTTCCATGAATTCTTCATGATGGGGCCAATGTCTTGCGTGATTTAAAAACGGCCCCAAAGGGCAGTCCGGCGCACGATCCGGGGCCGCTGATTGGACGGGGTTTGTTTATGATAGTTCAGCTTGGGGGTCGGTGGGGTGGCTGCCTGTGGCAATGAATTGCGGGTGGGCGACCAGCCGTGAAATAGCCAAATTGAAGAAGCCCCGCCTTTCCAAGGGCAGGGCTTCTTCAGCCGAACGAATACAGGATGGCTGTCCGTCGTGCTTACATCCCCGAAGCCGCCCGCAGGGTTTCCGCCTTGTCGGTGTTTTCCCAGGAGAACTCCGGCTCGTCCCGGCCGAAATGGCCGTAGGCGGCGGTTTTCTGGTAGATGGGGCGCAGCAGGTCGAGGGACAGGACGATGCCCTTCGGCCGCAGGTCGAAGTGTTCCTCGATCAACTGGACGATCTTCTCGTCGCTGATCTTGCCGGTGCCGAAGGTGTTGACCATCAGGGACACCGGGCGGGCGACGCCGATGGCGTAGGCCACTTGCACCTCGCAGCGCTTGGCGAGGCCGGCGGCGACGATGTTCTTCGCCACGTAGCGGCCGGCGTAGGCGGCGGAGCGGTCCACCTTGGAGGGGTCCTTGCCGGAGAAGGCGCCGCCGCCGTGGTGGGCCGCGCCGCCGTAGGTATCGACGATGATCTTGCGCCCGGTGAGGCCGCAGTCGCCCTGGGGGCCGCCGACCACGAAGCGGCCGGTGGGGTTGATGAAATACTTGGTGTCCTTGGTGAACAGGCCATCGGGGATCACCGGCTTGATGATTTCGTCGATCACCGCCTTGGTCAGCTTGTCGTGGGTGATTTCTGGCGCGTGCTGGGTGGAGAGGACGATGGCGTCCACGGCCACGGGCTTGCCGTCCACGTAGCGGAAGGTGACCTGGGATTTGGCGTCCGGGCGCAGCCAGGGCAGGCGGCCGTCCTTGCGCACCTCGGCCTGGCGCTGCACCAGGCGGTGGGCGTAGTAGATGGGCGCGGGCATCAGTTGCGGGGTTTCGTCGCAGGCGTAGCCGAACATCAGGCCCTGGTCGCCGGCGCCCTGGTCGGGGTCGAGGCCCTGGCCCTCGTTCACGCCCTGGGCGATG
>JAGUYQ010000145.1 GCA_020061285.1 Betaproteobacteria bacterium | reverse complement strand
GTGGAAACCGAGGAGCAGTTGAACGTGCTGAAGGTTCTGGGCTGCGACCGGGTGCAAGGCTACCTGTTCAGCAGGCCCCTGCCGCCGGACGACGTAACGGATTTTCTGCGGGGCTGTGCGCAATAGTGCGCGGCGGCGGGAAAAGACTTCCTTTACTCGGAAAAGGGGATGGCCTATAGTGGAAGCGACGGGGCGAATGCCCGTTGCAGAATGAAAGGATGAACATGGACGTTTCCCAAATGAGCTCGGCGGCTTCCGCGCTGCAAAACCAAAGGACCGGTGATGCCGTGGGTGTGAGCGTCCTGAAGAAAGCCATGGAGAGCGAGGCAAAGGGTGCCCAGCAACTGATCAACAGTTTGCCCCAGCCCCAGAAGCCGACCGATCCGACGGCCACTTTGGGCAGGAACATCAACGTCAAGGCGTAGAAACGGTTGAACTACGACAAGCCCCGCGAAAGCGGGGTTTGCCGTTTTTGCGCTGCCGAAACTGCGTTTTGACTGCGTCGAGGATTCGATTTGGCCGCGCCGAGTTTTCGATCTCAGGGGAGAAAAAGGGCCAGCAGGTCGTTGAGAAAATCCCGGCCCTTGGCGGTCGGGCGGTAGCCATCCCCTTCCTTTTCCAGCAGGCCACCCCTCACGGCCCGTTCCAGTTCCGCCGCGATTGCCTCGATGCCCAGGCCGGTGCGTTCCTCGAAGCGCGCCACGCTAAACCCCTCCGTTAGGCGCAGGCTATTCATCAAGAACTCAAACGGCAGGTCTGCCACCGCAACTTCATGCTCGCTTTCCACCGCCCGTCCCATCCGGGCCTTTTCCATGTAAATGGCCGGTGAACGGTGGCGCGCTTGGCGCAGGATGCGAGGCAGGGTTGTTGTCGGTTCACCGGCTTTACCGCCATGTCCTCCCCCTTGGGGGGGGAAACTCAGCTTGCCGTGGGCGCCGGCGCCGATGCCGAGATAATCGCCGAATTGCCAATAGTTGAGGTTGTGGCGGCATTCCTTGCCGGGACGGGCGTAGGCGGAGGTTTCGTAGTGCCGGTAGCCGGCGCTTTCCAGTGCGCCGGCAATGGCTTCCTGCATGGCGTAGGCGCTATCGTCGTCGGGCACCGGCGGCGGCTGGCGGTGGAAGGCGGTGCCCGGCTCCAGGGTCAGGTGATAGGCGGAAAGGTGGTCGGGGGCGAAATCCAAGGCTGTTGCCACGTCTGCCAGAGCCTCCTCCTCCGATTGGTCGGGGAGGGCGTAGATCAGGTCGAGGTTGAGGTTATCGAAGCATTCCCGTGCGGAGGCGACGGCCTGCCTGGCCTCTCGGTCGTCGTGGATGCGTCCCAGGGCGGCCAGGTGGCGGGGGTTGAAACTCTGGATGCCGAGGGACAGGCGGTTGACGCCCGCCGAACGGAAACCCCGGAACTTGGCGGTTTCCACCGTGCCGGGGTTGGCTTCCAGGGTGATTTCGGCAAAGGGGTCGAGGGGCAGGCGGGCCCGCACTCCCTCCAGGATGGCGTCGATGCCGCCGGGGGAGAACAAGCTGGGGGTGCCGCCGCCGAAGAATACCGTCTGGATGCGCCGCCCCCAAACCAAGGGCAGGGACTGTTCCAGGTCCGCCATCAGGGCGGCGATGTAGTCCCGTTCCGGCAGGCCCGTGGCGGCTTCGAAGGAATTGAAGTCGCAATAGGGACACTTCCGCACGCACCAGGGGAGGTGGACGTACAGACTGAGAGGCGGCGGGACGGAGAGCACGGGTGTCAGGCAGTACCCTGCTTCAGCTTCTCCACCAGTTGGGCCAGGGCCTGGCCCCGGTGGCTGATGCCGTTTTTTACGTCCATGGCGAGTTCGGCGCCGGTCTGGCCGTATTCGGGCACCAGGAAATAGGGGTCGTAGCCAAAGCCGCCGTCACCCCGCGGAGTGTCGATGATCTCCCCGTGCCAAGCGCCCTCGGCGATGATCGGCTGGGGGTCCTCCGGCCAGCGTACCAGCACTATCACGCAGTAGTAGTGGGCCTTGCGGTTGGGCTGGCCTTGCAGCAGTTCGATCAGCTTCTCATTGTTGCGCTGGTCGGACTTGGGCTCCCCGGCGAAGCGGGCGGAATAGACGCCGGGAGCGCCGTTGAGGGCATCGACGCAGATGCCGGAATCGTCCGCCAGGGCCGGCAGGCCGGAATGGGCGGAGGCGTGGCGGGCCTTGGTGAGGCAATTTTCGATGAAGGTGCAGTAGGGCTCTTCCGCCTCCGGGATGTTGAAGGCGGATTGGGGCAGGGCCTCGAAACCCAGGGGGCCGAGGATGGCGCCGATTTCCCGTAATTTCCCCTGGTTATTGCTGGCGATGACGAGTTTTTGCACGCTTATACTCCCAAAACGGTTTTCTGCTTGGCGACCAATTCCCGAATGCCCTTTTCCGCCAAATCCAGCATGGCGTCCATCTCACGGCGGCTGAAGGGCTCGCCCTCGGCGGTGCCCTGGACTTCCACCAGGCCGCCGCTGGCGGTCATGACCACGTTCATGTCGGTGTCGCAGGCGGAGTCCTCGGCGTAATCCAGGTCCAGCACCGGCACCCCTTCGTAGACGCCCACCGAGACAGCGGCGATGAAATCCGTGATCGGCGTACGCTCGATGGCCTGTTTGCCGAGGAGAAAGGAAACGGCGTCGTGGTAGGCGACGAAGGCGCCGGTGATGCTGGCGGTGCGGGTGCCGCCGTCGGCCTGGATGACGTCGCAGTCCAGCACCACCGTGCGCTCCCCCAGCAGGGCAAGGTCGCTCACTGCTCGCAGGGAGCGGCCGATGAGGCGCTGGATTTCCTGGGTGCGGCCGCTTTGTTTGCCCCGTGCGGCTTCCCGGTCGGTGCGGGTGCCGGTGGAGCGGGGCAGCATGCCGTATTCGGCGGTGACCCAGCCCTGGCCTTTGCCCCGGAGGAAACCCGGCACTTTTTCGTCCACGCTGGCGGTGCACAGCACCTTGGTGTCGCCGAATTCCACCAGCACGGAGCCTTCGGCATGACGGGTGTAGCGGCGGGTGATGCGGACTTCCCGCATCTGGTCGGGTTGTCGCTGGCTGGGGCGCATGGCGGTCCTCTTTCGGCTGGAAAG
Source organism: Betaproteobacteria bacterium (assembly GCA_020061285.1). Next base: position 3,380 of record JAGUYQ010000145.1, on the reverse strand, counting down.
GGGAAATTATACCGGCTACTTGGAGTATTTTTTGATCGCGGCCTGGATTTCCTGGATCGCCCGTTCGATATCCTCGTCGGTGATTTGCAGCGCTTCGTCGGCCTTGCGGCTGTCCTGGAAGCTGCCGAGGCGGGTGGTGACCTGGTCCAAGGGCATGGCCGCGGTGGAGAGGGATTCCGCGCCCGTCTTGCCGGGTTCGCCCCACACCACCCCCACCGCCGACAGATTGTCGCCGTTGTTACCGGCACGCAGTTCGGCGTGGTCCATCAGTTCATCCACCGCGCGGTTGATCGGGTAGGCGTCGAGGATGGAGCCCAGCTCGTTGATGGACAGCATGCTCCACAGGCCGTCGGTGCACAGCAGCAGCATGTCGCCGTCCCGCAGGGCGGCGCAGGAGGTGAGCTCCACCTCGGGGGGGATTTCGCCGCCGAGGCAGTTGTAAATCTTGTTCCGCTCCGGGTGGGTGTTCATCTGGGCCTCGCTGATGCGGCCGCTGTCGAACAACTGCTGCACCCGTGAGTGGTCACGGGTGCGGGCCAGCAGGCGGCCCTGGCGGAACAGGTAGAGGCGGGAGTCGCCGACGTGGGCCCAGCAGGCGGTGTTCTTCTGGATCACGCAGGCGACGCAGGTGGTGCGGGGATAATCCGGCAGCCGGTTTTCCTTGGCGTAATGGTAGATGGCCTCGTGGGCCTGGTGCATGGCCGCCTTGAGGAAGGCGTGGGCATCCCGCAGCAGGGGGTCGGCCTGCTTGCGGAACATTTCCGAGATCAACTGGACGGCGATCTGGGCGGCCACTTCGCCGTGGAAATGGCCGCCCATGCCGTCTGCCACCACCATCAGCAAGGCCTCCCGGCTGTAGGCGTAGGCCAGCCGATCCTGGTTGTATTTGCGGCCGCCCTGGCGGCTGGTCTGGTAGACGGAGAACTTCACGGTTTTTTCCCCTTGCGCCGCCCGCCGAACGCCGCCAGCTTGCGCCGCAGGTTGTCGAACAGGCCCTGCTCGGCCTCGGCTTCCTCGGGCGTGTCCATCAGCGCTTTTTGCAGCACCCGCAGGCTGTGGGGGCGCGCCATGGGATCGAGCTTGAGGCACCAGTCCACGGTCTCCAGCAGTTGGTCGGAATACAGGCCCTTCCAGATTTTCTTCGCCGACACGTATTTGTCGTCTTCGCGCCGCAAGTCCGCCGCCTGGGGAGCGTAGCCGGCGAGGCAGGCGAAGATGCTGGCGCCGATGCTGTAGATGTCGGTCCAGGGGCCGAGGTTTTCCCGGTCGTTGTACTGTTCCGGGGCGGCGAAGCCGGGGGTGTACATGGGGGTCAGCATGGGTTTCTCGTTCACCAGGGTCTGGCGGGCGGCGCCGAAGTCCAGCAGCACCGGCGAGCCGTCCAGGCGGATGTAAATGTTGGCCGGCTTGATGTCCAGGTGCAGCAGTTTGTGGGTATGCACCTCCCGCAGGCCGTTCATTAGTTCGGCGAAGACGCGGCGGATCAGGTTCTCGGAGACGTCCTGCTTCTGGTGCTGGATCAGGTTTTGCAAGGTCTTGCCCCGCTCGTAGCGCATCACCAGGTAAACCGTCTCGTTGGCGCGGAAGAAGTTCACCACCCGTACCACGTTGGGGTGGGCGATCTTCGCCAGGGCGCGGCCTTCCTCGAAAAAGCATTTCATCCCGTGGCGGAACCCCGCCAGGTTTTCCCCCGAGTTGGCCTGGACCACGGCGCCGTCGGTGCGGGAGGCCAGGGACGGGGGAAGGTATTCCTTGATGGCGACCGGCTCGTTGTCCTCGTCGTAGGCCAGATAGACAATGCCGAAACCCCCGTGGCTCAATTCCTTGGTGATCCGGTAGGTAAGCAGTTGGAAGCCTTCAGGCAAAGCCTGGTTGGAGGGTGCTGCCATTCGGCCGAGAGTGTGTTATTTTCAGGTTTTTCGGGTGTTCCGCTCGCACCGGGGCGGAATTACATTTGCATAAACATGTCTCCCCATTATTCACCACTTGATGGTGGAATGCAAAGCATACGGAGCCCCCATGATCTATAGCATGACCGGCTACGCCGCCGCCGCCAGGGAGCTGGAATACGGCACCCTCAACCTCGAGTTGCGCTCCGTCAACCACCGCTACCTGGACATCCAGTTCCGCATGACGGAGGAGCTGCGCGGGCTGGAGTCTTCCCTGCGCGAGGCCATCGGCAAACGCATCAGCCGCGGCAAGGTGGATTTCCGCATGGGCTTCACTTCCCGTCCCGGCTCCGCCGCCCTCCACGCCGACGAAGGCCTGGTGCGGCAGCTTGCGGCCCTCAACGGCAGGGTCAAGGCCTTGCTGCCGGACGCGCGGGATATGTCGGTGGCCGAGATTCTCCAGTGGCCGGGGGTGATGGCCCAGAATGCCGTACCCCAGGAGAAACTGCACGAAGCGGCGCTGGCCCTGGTCAACGGGACCCTGGAGGAATTCAACGCCAGCCGGGGCCGGGAAGGGGAGAAGCTCAAGGCCCTGTTGTTGGAGCGGGGGGCGAAAATGGGGGGCTTGGTGAAGGAGGCCGGCCCCCACATTCCGTCCATCCTCGCCGCCTACCGGGAGAAACTCGCCGCCGCCCTGAAAGAGGCGGGGGCCAACCCGGAGGAGGACCGCTTGCGCCAGGAGTTGACCCTCTTCGCCCAGCGCATCGACGTGGACGAGGAAATGTCCCGCCTCCAGACCCACCTCTCTGAAGTGCGCCGGGTGCTGGATGCCGGCGGCGCGGCGGGGAAGCGCCTGGATTTCCTGATGCAGGAGCTCAACCGGGAGGCCAATACCCTCGCCTCCAAGTCGGTGGCCAGCGACGTGACCCGCATCGCGGTGGAGCTCAAGGTCCTGATCGAGCAGATGCGCGAGCAGGTGCAGAACATCGAATAAGCCGTCACTCCCGGGGCGCCGGGCCGTCGGCCTGTTCCCCCAGCCATTCCCGCCACACTGCCACCAGCACCGCTAGCACCACCGGGCCGAGAAACAGGCCGATCAGGCCGAAGACCGCCAAGCCGCCGAGGACGCCGAAGAACACCAATAGGAAGTGCAGGCGCACGGCGGCGCTCACCACCAGGGGGCGGACCAGATTGTCCACCCAACTCACCACCAATGCACCCCACAGAAGCAAGCCGACCCCGGCCGCGGTATCGCCCGTAAGCAGCAGCCAGACGGAGGCGGCGCCCCATACCAGGGGCGTGCCGAAGGGGATGAAGGCGAAAAGGGTGGTGAAGGCGGCGAGGGTGACCGGCGACTCCATGCCCGCCGCCCAGTAGCCGAGGCCCGCCAGGGATCCCTGGGCCAGGGCGGTGAGGGTGAGGCCGAGGACCACCGCGCGGGTGGTGGCGCTGGCGGCTTCCAGGTAGTGCTTCGAGCGCTCGCCGAGAAAG
>JAGUYQ010000222.1 GCA_020061285.1 Betaproteobacteria bacterium | reverse complement strand
GGTGTGGATGTAGGGTTCCCGGTTGGACACCACGATGATGTCGTCCCCTTTCAAATCCTCCTTCAGGATGGCGCGCAGGCTTTCCGGGGTCCAGGTGATCTGGCTGTCGTCCTTGGGGCGGAATTCCGTTTCCAGGTCGCGGATCAGGGCCCGCAGGTCGTGGGCGATGGGCTGCATTTCCGGCGCGCGGGGCTTGTCCGTGTGGCGCGCCAGCCCCTCGCCCCGCAACAGGGAGCGGATGCCCTGCATCCAGCCGCGCCAGCTCAGTTGGGCGATGACGACGGTGATGAGGGAGACCAGCCCTGCCAGGGCGATGAAGAAATAGAGCAGGTATTGGCGGATTTCCGCGCTGCGCCGCTCGACGAAACCCATGTCGTGGACCAGCACCAAGTCGCCCACTGTTTGGCCCTGTTCGCCGACGACGGGCTTCACCGCCACGTAGAGCAGGCCGTTGCCGCCGGACAGGCGCCGGGACGAGGGGGCGCCGTGGAAGCGATTCAGTTCGGCGCAGCGGATTTCCGCCGGAAAGCCGCGGGTGGCGAGGGGGTGCTCCTTTCCCGCAGGGCAGAAGCCGACGGCGTAGAGCCGCTCGTCCTGGGACAGGGTGGTGAAAAAAGCGACCAGCTTGCCGTCGTCGCCGCTCCGGGCCATTTCCGCCACGGGTTGGCGCAGGGAGTTGGCGACGAGGGACGAGCGCGTATCCAGGTCGCGGGTGAACCAGTCCAGAGCCAAGCGGTCCACCAGGGGCTGCACGCCGTAGGCGATGGCCGCCAGGGCCAGGACCAGGGGAATGATGAAGCGCAGGGAAAGCCGCATGTTTCGAGTGCCTCCTGTGATATTTCCCAAGCCTCCGCCGCCGGTATGGAAATCCGGGCGGGCGGGAGGGCGAAGAGAGCAGTTCGTGTGTCCGTCCCGGCCGTTTCGGCGGGGAGGATCAGCCGCTAGGGCTTGAATCGGATGCCGTTTTCGGCACGGGTGGGTGGGGGGTGCCCTTTTTCAGGGTAACAAATTTTGCCGCCGGGTTGAAGGGCGGATTTTTGGAGATGGGTTCGAAATCAGGCGGATTTGTCGTCGTTTTCCGCCATCAGCAGGGAGATCATCGCATTGGTGTTGCGCAGCCGCTGGGACAGGAGACAGGCGATGTTGCGGTAAATCTTGGCGCCGATGGCGGGGATTTGGCGGAAGGTCTGGTCGCTCAGGCGCAGCAGGGTGCAGGGGGTGAGGGCCTTGACCGAGGCGGAGCGTTCCAGGTTGTCCACCAGGGCCATCTCGCCGAAGCTGTCGCCGGCGCCGAATTCCGCCAGGGGCTTCTCAAAGGAGCCGTTGACCCATTTGGTGATCTCCACCTTGCCGGCGACGATCACGTACATGAAGGCCCCCCGTTCCCCTTCCTGGATGATGTAGTCGCCGGCGGCGAAGACGCTTTTTTCCGCCTCGGCCAGCAGGTCCAGGGTCTCGTTGCTGGTCAGGCCCTCGAACAGCTTGACCGAGTGCATCAGCTTGGCGACGAGCTGGCGCTGCTGGATGGCTTCGAAGGTGATGTCCGACTTGACCCAGGACATGATGACTTCCTTTTGCTGTGCTCCCCAACCTGAATTTAGATGGCGCCGGGGCCGCCCGCAAGGGGTTACTTGAAGCGGAGCTTCATCAGCAGGATGGACAGGGCCAAGGCCAGGGTGACGCTGTTGGCGACGATGATCGGGGTGGAGGAAATAATGATGCCGTAGCACAGCCACAGCAGCACCCCGAGGGCGAACACCAGGAACATGCCCAGGGACAGGTCCCCGGTGGAGCGGGATTTCCAGGTCTTCACCGCCTGGGGCACGAAGGCGGCGGTGGTCAGGGCGCCGGCGGCGGAGCCGAGGAGGTCGGCGAGTTCGGGCATGGGAGCGGAGAAATCAGTGCAGGACGGCGAGGCTGGTTTCGTTGATGTCCTCGTCGGGCACGTCCACCACCACCGAATGCAGTTCCACCTCGAACCATTCCCAGAAGGCCTTCAGGCCACGGTCGGCGGGCCACAGCTTCTGGTCCTCGTACCAGGACGACAGCTCCATCTCGAAAATCTGCTCGAAGCGCTCGTCGATGTAGCGCACCGCGTCTTCCGGCTCGTCGAACTCGGGGATCAACAGGGCGGTGCAGTCCACCCGCAGGTTTTCCAGGGTCAGGTCCAGGTCCCAGTCCGGGGTGCTCTTCAGCCAGTCGAAGAAGGGCTGCCTGGGTTTGATGACGGCGACGCTGCGGTTGACGTGGTACATGGAATGAACCTCGGGAAACTCGGGATGGAGGCTATTCTAGCGCAGAAAGAAGGCAAGATTGTTAATATGTGGGGCGGGGGACATGGCCGCCGGGCAGGGCGGCATGGCGGTAACGCTTATCGAGGATAAATGGAAACACTGGCAGTCATAGATTTCGAGACCACGGGCATGTCCCCCGAACACGGCGCACGGGCGACGGAAATCGCCGCCGTGCTGGTGCGGGACGGCGTCATCGTGGACCGTTACCAGAGTCTGATGAACACTGGCGCCTATATCCCGCCCTTCATCGAGGAACTCACCGGCATCAGCAACGCCATGGTTCGCAAGGCGCCGCCGGCGGAACGGGTGATGGGGGAAGTGGCGGAATTCGTCGGCAGTCATCCCCTGGTGGCCCACAACGCCTCCTTCGACCGCAAGTTCTGGGACGACGAACTGGCCCGCGCAGGCCTCGCGCGGCGGCAGGACTTCACCTGCTCCATGCTGCTCGCCCGGCGTATCTACCCCGACGCCCCCAACCACAAGCTCGGCACCCTGGTAAGGTACGCCCGAGTGCCCGTGGCGGGCCGCTTCCACCGGGCCCTGGCGGACGCGGAGATGACGGCCAACCTGCTGCTGCGGATAGAGGAGGAGTTGATGGGGCGTTTCGGCTTGGGGGCGGTGAGCCACGAACTGCTGCGGGCTATCCAGGGGGTGTCGCGGCGGGAGTTGGAGGCGTGCGTCGAACGCTGGCGGGAGGTGTGTAGGGCGCAATAGGCGCAAGCCGTATTGCGCCGTAGGCAACCCATCCGGCGCAATGCCCTGCGGTTATCGCGCCTCAAAATGCCCCGCGTTCACGTTGGGCGGGCAGCCACCTCAACAGCGCGAGGCCCGCCATCGCGGAAAAGAGGGATGCCAGGAAGATTCCTAGTTTTGCGCTGTCGATCAGGCTCTTGCTGAAGGCCAGGTTGGCGATAAACAGCGCCATCGTGAAGCCGATCCCGGCGAGCAAGGCGCCGCCGGCCAGTAAGCTCCAGCTCAAGTCCGGGGGGCGTAGCGCGATACCCGAGCGCACGGCCAGCCAACTGAACGCCAGGACCCCAATGGGCTTGCCGACGGCGAAGCCGACGAACATGGCTACCGTGACGGGAGTGCCGAGGTCGGCCAAGTTAAGCGTCAATCCGGCATTGGCGAAGGCGAAAAGCGGCATGATGACAAAACCGACCCACGGGTGTAGGGCAATCTCCAAGCGTTCGACCGGCGACAACGTCTCGCGCGCGGCGACCTCGGCCACCTGCAATGTCTGCCGGTCCTTCGTGTCGCCACTGCCCTCGTCGCTGGCCGGATGGGCGACCACTCGATGCAATATGGCGTACAGGCGCTCGTCGCTGACCCATCTGCGGGCAGGAGTCAGCAACCCGAGAATCACCCCTGTGATCGTTGCGTGGATTCCGGACGCATCCACGGCGAGCCAGATGAAGCCCCCCAGCAGGAAGTAGATCGGAAAACCTCGGGAGCCGGCCAGCGCTACGGCGCGCACCATCGCGATGCCAAGCGCGCCCAGGGCGAGCGCGCCCCAGGCAATGTGGCTGCTGTAGCCGATGGCCACGACGAGGATGGCGCCGATGTCGTCAACGATGGCCAACGAAAGCATGAACACGCGCAGGCTTTGGGGAATGCGCGGTCCCAGCAGCGCCAGGCAGCCGATGACGAACGCGGTGTCGCTTGCCATGACCGTGCCCCAGCCCGCCTCGCCGGGTTGACCCGATTGCAGCAGCAGATACAAGGCCGCGGGCACGAACATGCCGCCCAGCGCCGCCGCGATCGACAGCGCGGCCATGCGCGGGTGGTTCAGTTCCCCCAGAACCAGCTCTCGCTTGAGTTCCAGGGCGACCAGGAAGAAAAACAGCGTCATCAACCCGTCGTTGACCCAATCCCTCAGGGAACGGGCGAACTCCAGCGAGCCGAGCTGAAGGCCCAGCGGTGTCTGCCAAACGGCCGAATAAAGGGGCGCCCACGGGGAGTTGGATAAAACGAGGGCGGCGACAGTGAACAACAGCAGAACGGCGCCGCCTGCGGCCTCGATACGCAAGAAGCGGGCAAACGGCTTTGTCAGCCGATCGACGAGCTCCTTGGGCAACCGAGAGATGTCTGTGTTGGCTTGCGGGTCTTCACTCATAGGGAGAGTTTAACGGTTATCCAAGAGGTGCGTGGTAGGCGTTAGCCGTATTGCGCCCTACGCGGGCTGGGTAGGAGGCAAGAGTATGGTAGGGTATTATGGATTTGTTGATGATTTGTTCCCTTGACCATGAAACCGTTCCCCGCCTACCTCGCCCTCCTGCTGCTCGCCACCCCGGCCTCTCTGATGGCCGCGCAAGAAGGGCAGGCGCCTCGGGTGGGGGTGAACGACGACACGGAGGGGGAGGGCGTGGTCATCCGCGAGAGCCCTCCCAAGGAAGTCGTGATGGAGAGGGCGGACGGCACCCGCATAGTCCGAACCGGCAAGGCATGCGTGAGCATTCCCCGCTATGTGGAACCCTGGCGGGCCAATCCTTTCGGCGCAAACCTGGCCGTGCCGACCAATTGTCCGAAATAGGCGGTAGGGCGCAATAGGCGTTAGCCGTATTGCGCCGGATATTAAACCATGCGGCGCAATGCCCTGCGGTTATTGCGCCCTACGCGGGCTGGCGAGTTAAAAGTGCAGCTAGCCTCGGCCTAATGGCTTTCCAGGCATCGGAGCCTATTTGATTCAAAAATCCGCTGACTATCCCCACCAAAACAAACGCACCCCCTAGAGTAATTAGGCTGATAGGGTCGGCAGATTTTTTAACGTCGTATTTTGGCGAGGTTCCCAATATATTTGAAATGGCAGTGATGTCTGCTTGGTCCTCTGGATGTCTATGCGTCCAATCATATGAGATTTGAAGTCCATTTGAGTGATGTCCGGAAAGAACCATTTCTCTCGTGTCTTCTTCAGAAGCAAAGTCATCATCCTCTTCAAATATCTCCATTACAGCTACAGCTTCGTATTCGCCATCTTCTCTCTCGCGAATAAATCCCGAGCGCAGTCGCCCAAATGGCGGAATACGGGGGGGCATGCTCAATTCCGATGGGGATGAACGATTGTTGTATTGAGGCAATAAGGGTTTCTAGGTTTTCACGCGATAGTTTTTCTCCATGAGCATCGATATATGTATTAGCTATGACAACTTCGAGTTCCTTTATGAACGCTCCTAACCCTTGATGCTTAATTAATACTCCACCGGCTCCGGGTCCAGCGCCCGCCACAGATACCACGTCGCCACCGAGCGCCAGGGCCGCCAGCTTTCCCCGATGGTCCGCAGTTCCTTCCTCGGCAGGGCCTCCCCGCCGTTGTAGTGCAGCGCCATGGCCCGCTGGAGGCCGATGTCGTCCAGGGGCAGGACGTCGGGGCGTAGGAGGTTGAAGATCAGGAACATCTCCGCTGTCCAGCGGCCGATGCCGCGCACGTCGGTGAGTTCGGCGATGATGGCTTCGTCGTCCATGTCGGTCCACTTGGCGGGGTGGATGCGGCCTTGGAGGAAGTGGCCGGCCAGGTCGCGGATATATTCCACCTTGCGTTGGGACAGGCCGCAGGCGCGCAGGGCTT
>JAGUYQ010000036.1 GCA_020061285.1 Betaproteobacteria bacterium | reverse complement strand
GCTTGATTATGGAGCGCCACGGCGGCACCTTCCCCCAAGACCCGGCCCTGATCGCCGAACTGCCGGGCATCGGCCGTTCCACCGCCGCCGCCGTCGCCGCCTTCGCCTTCGGCGCCCGCCTCGCCATCCTGGACGGCAACGTGAAGCGGGTGCTCACCCGCCGTTTCGGCATCGCCGGCTATCCTGGAAACAAGGCGGTGGAAAATGCCTTGTGGCGGCAAGCCGAAGCCCTCCTGCCGGAGGACGGCATCGAGGCCTACACCCAGGGCCTGATGGACCTGGGGGCCACCCTCTGCACCCGCGCCAAGCCCCGCTGCGAAGAATGCCCCCTGACAGAGGAATGCTTCGCCCGCCGCGAAAACCGGGCCAAGGACTTCCCCGGCGCCAAGCCCCGCAAGGCGCTGCCCGAGAAAACCACCGCCATGGCATTGCTGCTCTGCAACGGCGAAATCTATCTGGAAAAGCGTCCGCCGACGGGAATCTGGGGCGGGCTATGGAGTCTGCCGGAGTTCCCCGCCGACGCGCCACCGGAAAAGACTGCTGCCGCGCGCTACGGGGTAATGGTAAAATCCTGCCTGCCTTTGCCGACCTTTGCCCACACTTTCAGTCACTTCCGGCTGCATATCGCGCCCTGGCTGATGACGGTGCGGCCAGACGGCAAGCGGGCCGCCGAACCGGGCGGCCTCTGGCTCAACCTTGAAGAAGCCCGTGGCGCGGCACTGCCGGCCCCGGTAAAAAAACTGATTTCAGCCATTCGGGAACCCACATGAGCGCCTTATTCCAATCCGACATCAAGAGCCTGCCCCTGCTCAACCGCGGCAAGGTCCGCGACATCTACGCCGTGGGCGAGGACAAGCTGCTGGTCGTCACCACCGACCGCCTCTCCGCCTTCGACGTGGTCCTGCCGACGCCCATCCCCGACAAGGGCAAAATTCTCACCGCCGTGGCCGACTTCTGGTTCGGCAAACTGGCCCACATCGTCCCCAACCAACTCACCGGCATCGCCCCCGAGACGGTGGTGGCTCCCGACGAGAAAGACCAGGTGGCGGGCCGCGCCATCGTGGTGAAGAAGCTCAAGCCCCTCCCCATCGAGGCCATCGTCCGCGGCTACCTGGTAGGTTCCGGCTGGAAGGAATACAAGGCCAGCGGCACCGTGTGCAGCATCCCCCTGCCCGCCGGCCTGAGGGAAGCCGACCGCCTGCCCGAGCCCCTGTTCACGCCCTCCACCAAGGCCGAAATGGGCGCCCACGACGAGAACATCAGCTTCGCCAAGGCCGAGGAACTGCTGGGCAGGGAACTGGCCGCCAAGGTCCGCGACGTGAGCATCGCCCTCTACAAGGAGGCGGCGGAGTATGCCCTCACCCGGGGCATCATCATCGCCGACACCAAATTCGAATTCGGCCTCGACGACGCCGGGACGCTACACCTCATCGACGAGGCCCTGACCCCGGACTCCTCCCGCTTCTGGCCCGCCGACAGCTACGCCCCCGGCGCCAATCCCCCCAGTTTCGACAAACAGTACGTGCGCGACTGGCTGGAGACCCAGAACTGGAACAAAAAGCCGCCCGCCCCGGCCCTGCCGGCCGATGTGGCGGAGAAAACCACGGAAAAATACCGCGAAGCGCTTACCCGCCTGGCCCAGGCATAAAATCCCTTGAAATCACAGGGACATCCCTTTACCCTTTCGGCGACGGGGTCATCGCGATGCGGAGGCCCGATGGACACAAAACAATAACGATCGTCCCGAAAGGTTCTGACCAGCATGAGCAGCCTGGTACCGATCAAGAAGGCCGAAATCGCCGTGGGCAAACCCCTGCCCTGGCCAATCTACGACGCCAATCACAACCTCCTGATGAACGAGGGGGTTATCGTGCAAAACCAGCGCCAACTGGAGGCCCTCTGCGAGCAGGGCCTATACCGGGAAACGAAGTGGGACCTGAAGCCCGCCAAGCGGCCGCCCAAGCCGCTTCTCCGCAACTCGACTCCCGCCGCCGAGGAAAAAGCCCCGTCCCCGCCACCCCGCAGGGACGGCGAAGAGATGAGGCTCAGCGACATGAAGCTGCGCATCGGCGACCGGCTCCAACTCCAGGAAGTCACCGGCGAAAAGGCCCGACACCTGACCAAGCTGGTGGGCTACCTGGACGGCAACTCCCTCATCATCACCACCCCCGCGCGGGACGGCAAGCCCCTGATCTTTCTCGACCGCCAGCCGTTTATCGTCCGGGCTTTCTCGGGCAAGCATGCTTTCGCCTTCGAGACCCAGTTGCTGAAGTCCTACCCCTTGCCCTACCCCCACCTTCACCTGGCGAGCCCGAAGCGTGTCAACAAACTGGAAATTCGCACGGCGGAACGGATCGACTGCAACTTCATCACTTCGGTAACGCTGGAAAACGACCCCGACAAGGCGCCCAGCGCCGCCCTTATCGTTGACCTGAGCGTATCGGGGGCCAAGGTGACAGCCAGGAAAGCCCTGGGAGAGAAGGAGGCGGCTATCGTTCTCGCTTTTCGCTGCGAAGGACATGGCTCGGATGAATACCTCACCCTGCGCGGCATCATCCGCCATATCAGCGGCGACCTCGACCTCCAGAGCGGCGCCCCTGAAATCCACCACGGCGTGGAATTTGTCGAATTGCAAGCGAGCGAACGATTGATCCTGGAAAACACCATCTACCGCAAGCTGATCGAAACCCTCTAGCCGCCCCCCGGCCAACAAAAAAGCCCCGCCGAGGCGGGGCTTTTTGCACAGAGATACCGCTCAGGCGGAGAAGGAAGAACCACAGCCGCAAGTAGACACGGCGTTGGGATTCTTGATCACGAACTGGGACCCTTCCAGGCTTTCCTTGTAGTCGATTTCCGCGCCCACCAGGTACTGGAAGCTCATGGAGTCCACCAGCAGGGTCACGCCGCCCTTCTCGATGGTGGTGTCGTCCTCGTTCACCGCCTCGTCGAAGGTGAAGCCGTACTGGAAACCGGAGCAACCGCCCCCGGTCACGAACACCCGCAGCTTGAGGCCGGGGGAGCCCTCCTCGTCGATCAACTCCTTCACTTTCTTGGCCGCGCTGTCGGTGAAAATCAACGGGCTCGGCGCTTCTTCGGTCACAGCATTCATGGCAAACCTCCTAATACTAAACAAATTTACTAGACAATTATGCGCCGTCACCCTATGTCGGTCAATCGGCAACCCTCTCTCCACCGTTATTCTCTTTGCTCTCTTTTGCCAGAGGCGGGGTATGGACCACCACCCCGTTTTCCTGGTACACCAGCTTGCCCTCGACGATGGCGCCGAGATGCATTTCCACCGTTTTGTAGTGGACATCCCCTGTGACATGGGCCTTGGGTTGCAGTTCCGCATATTCCGTGGCATACACCGGGCCCATCACCTTGCCGTTGATGACGACATGGGAGACGCGGATCTCGCCGTCCACCCTCGCCGGCTCGGACAGCACCAGGGTGCCGGATTGCCCGGCCTCGGCGCTGATGTTCCCCTTCACGTGGCCGTCGATGCGCAGGCCGCCGCTGAAGGTGATGTTCCCATCGATGCGGGTACCCGCTCCGATCAAGGTATCGATGCGATTCTGCGGCCTGCTGGTTTTTTTTCCGAAGAACATGCTAGCTCCCTTAAGGCAGAATGACGGTTTGCTGCAACCTGGGGTACGACGCCCCGCTCTCGAACAGCCGTGCCTGCACTGATTTTACCACCGCCCCCGGCGGTGCCTGAAAACTTCCGTTGATCCGCTGGAAATAGCGGAAATTCAACTCCAGCGCGGACGGATGCTCTCCCACCGCCGGGACCACCAGCACCCCCTTCTCGCCGTCGTGGACGTAATTCGCCAACAACTGGACGCGGCCGCGGAAATCCTTCTCCCGCGTTCCCTCCTGCATTACCAGCAGCCGATAGCGATATTCGCCCGGCATGCCCCCCGCCTCGACCTTGAGGCGGGGCAGAGTCACCTGATTCTGCCCCTTGCCCCGCGGCATCAGGGTTTGAAAGAACGCAATATCCTCCTGCAAGCGGGCGTTTTCATCCTGCTGTATTTTGAGGGACTTGGTCAAATCCGCCTGGGCGGACCGCTCCATCTGAAGCTGCCGTTCCCCTCCCACCACGGCGTTGCGTAGGGCGACGTTTTCCTTTTCCAGCCGCTTCACCGCTTCCCGCAAGCGCACCAACTCCTCGCCGGTCTTGTTGCGGGCAAAACCCGCCACCCGCATGCCGGAATCGAATATCTCCTGGGCGAACAGCAGGCCCAGGGCCATGGCCAAGCCGAACAAGGTCCAGCGCCAATACCACGGCACCTGGGTGCGCACCGTCATCCGCGGCGCCGAAATGCCGAAACGGCGCCGCAGCTTGCGCTTGACCGCCCTCATGGCAGCAGCGGAATCTGCTGCAGCCCCGTGTTTTCCGGCAAGTCGAAAAGAATGTTCATATTCTGCACCGCTTGACCGGCAGCACCCTTGACCAGGTTGTCGATCACCGACAGCACCACCACGGTGTCACCGCCCTGAGGGCGATGCACGGCGATGCGGCAATGGTTGGCGCTGCGCACGGAACGGGTCTCGGGGTGGGCGCCGGCAGGCAGCACATCGACGAAATACTCGCCCCGGTAACGCTCCTCGAACAGGGCCTGCAAATCCACGTCCTTGGTCAGGCGGCCATAAAGAGTGGCATGGATGCCTCGAATCAGGGGGGTGAGATGGGGCACGAAGGTCAGATTCACTTCCTTGCCCGCCATCCGCGCCAGGCCTTGCTTGATTTCCGGCAAGTGGCGATGGCCCGGCACGGCGTAGGCCTTGAAATTGTCGCTCGCCTCGGCGAACAACGTAGGCACCTCCGCCTTGCGGCCCGCGCCGGAAACGCCGGACTTGCAGTCCGCCACGAGGAAACCGGTATCCACCACGCCGGCCTCGACCAAGGGAAGAAAGCCCAGTTGCGCCGCCGTCGGATAGCAGCCGGGATTGGCGATCAGGCGCGCGCCTTTCACCTGGTCGCGGTTGATTTCCGGCAGGCCGTACACGGCCTCGGCGATCAAGTCGGGACAGGCGTGCTGCATGCTGTACCATTTTTCCCACAGGGCCACGTCCTTGATGCGGAAATCCGCCGCCAGGTCGATGACCTTGACCCCGGCGTCGAGCAATTCGCGGGTCTGCTGCATGGCCACGCCGTTGGGGGTGGCGAAGAACACCACGTTGCAGTCGCCCAGGGGCGCGTCCTGGGGATCGGAAAATTTCAACCCGACCCGGCCGCGCAGGTTGGGAAACATGTCCGCCACCGCCATGCCCGCTTCCTTGCGGGAAGTGATGGCCGTGAGTTCAACTTCTGAATGCTGGGCCAGCAGCCGCAGCAATTCGACCCCGGTATATCCCGTACCGCCGACGATGCCTGCCTTGATCATGAAACCCCTTGCTCTGTCTGTGGTTTAAGCCGGACTGGGAATGATAAAACAGCGCCCCGCCGCTAGGCAATAAAAAAGCCGCCCGAAGGCGGCTTTTC
>JAGUYQ010000242.1 GCA_020061285.1 Betaproteobacteria bacterium | reverse complement strand
TTCTGGATGTCCTTGACGGTGATCAGGCCCCGCAACTCGAAGTCGTCGTTCACCACCAGCACGCGCTCCAGGCGGTGCTCGTGCATCAGGCCCATGGCCTCTTCGCGGTTGGCGCCTTCACGCACCGTCACCAGCTTGCGGCGGGGGGTCATGATGTTCTTCACCGGCTGGTCGAGGTTGGTCTCGAAACGCAGGTCGCGGTTGGTGACGATGCCCACCACCTTGCCCGCCTTCACCACCGGCAGGCCGGAAATCTTGTGCTGGCGGGTCAGGGCCAGCACTTCGCGCACGGACATGGAGGGGGGAATGGTCACCGGGTCCTTGACGACGCCGCTCTCGAAGCGCTTCACCTTGGACACCTCGCCGGCCTGGGCCTGGGCGGTCATGTTTTTGTGCACGATGCCGATGCCGCCTTCCTGGGCGACGGCAATCGCCAAGCGGGCTTCGGTCACGGTGTCCATGGCGGCGGACACCAGGGGAATATTCAGTTCGATATCCCGGGTCAGGCGGGATTTCAGGGTAACGTCACGAGGGAGCACGGCGGAGTGGGCGGGAACCAGCAATACGTCATCGAACGTAAGTGCTTTCTGAAGAATGCGCATCGTATTATCCTTGATTCCAAAAGAACATTATACGCATTCAGCGCCCGCCGGTAAACAGCCTCCGCCCCTTCGCCCCCTCCCCGCGGCTAGCCAGGAGGGGGGACAAAACGGTATCATTCCCCGCTTCGGGGCGTAGACGAGCGGTTCGAGACGGCGGCCTCGATAGTGAATTGCGGGAAGCGTGGCAGAGTGGTCGATTGCACCGGTCTTGAAAACCGGCAAGGGGCAACCCTTCGTGAGTTCGAATCTCACCGCTTCCGCCATCCCCAGCCGATGCGGCATTGCCGAGCCTTCCAAGCTGTCCTAGATTTGAAGCAGAGGTCATACTCAGGAAGGGGGCTTCATGAGCCATAAACACGCCAGCCTGCTGCAAGCCATTTTCCACGACCCGGTCAGCGGCAACATCCACTGGCGGCAGGTGGAATCCCTGCTGCATCACCTCGGTGCCTCAGTGGAACCGACCCACGGCGCCGTGTTCCGCGTCGTGCTGAACGGGATAGAGGGTTTCCTGCACCACCCCCACCAAAGCAACGTCTGCTCCAAGCAGAACATCAAGCAACTGCGGGAATACCTGGCCCGCGCCGGAGTCAGCCCCGCCCTCTACGAGGGTGAAGGGGAGTAATCCGGGCCGGACGCCCTCATCTTCCGCAGACGGTCTTGCAGTAGTCGTAACCGTAGCCCGCCTGGGTACACTGGTTCAAGCAGCGGAAATCCGGCACCACCGGCTGTTGCGGGGGTGCCGTGGGACTTTTGCAGGACTTCAGGCACTGGGCATCGCCGGGGGGACAGTTTTGTTCGCAGGCAAGCTGGGATTTCCCGGCGCCGCCGGACATGCCCGCGACCGCTCCCGGCAGGCCCTGCACCGCGGATATCCCGGCGAAAGCCGGCGCGGCAAGGAAACATAAAATGAGCGCCAATTTTTTCATGGGTCCTATCCTAGATAGCCGTTTGCTCGTTATCAGCATTTAGTTCCACCTTTCCCGCCTGGCGCGGGAGAAGGTTCCATTATGGCATAGGCAAAAGCCGGCCTTTTTGTCCCCGCCCGTTGCTGGCAAAATAGCGGCTCTCGTGACCGGCCCCGCAACTCTCCCAGGAAACCATCCTCGCCCATGAACCCCCAGCCCCACCAAATAGTCATCGTCGGCGGCGGCGCCGGCGGCCTGGAATTGGCTACCCGCCTGGGTAACACCCTGGGCAGGAAAAAGCGCGCCGAGGTTACCCTTATCGACCGGGCCCGCACCCACCTGTGGAAACCCCTCCTCCATCAGGCGGCGGCAGGCAGCCTGGACATCGACGACCATGCCCTGGACTACATGGCCCAGTCCCGCTGGCATCACTTCCACTTCCGTCTCGGCGCCATGGACGGCCTCGACCGGGAAAAGAAGGAAGTGTACGTCGCTCCTACTTTCGACGAGGAAGGGCGAGAAATCGTTCCCCGCCGCACCTTCAAGTACGACACCCTGGTGCTATGCGTCGGCAGCGTCAGCAACGACTTCGGCACCCCCGGCGTCAAGGAATACGCCACCTCCCTCGATACCCCCAAGGAGGCCGCCCGTTTTCACCAGCGCCTGATCAATTCCTGCATCCAGGCCAACACCCAGGCGGCGCCCCTGCGCCCCGGCCAGTTGAAAGTCGTCATCATCGGCGCCGGTGCCACCGGCGTGGAACTGGCGGCGGAACTGCACAAGTCCACCCGTGAACTCGCCGCCTACGGCCTGGACAAGATCGACCCGGAGCGAGACGTGCGCCTGAGCATCATCGAGGCATCGGACCGCATCCTGCCGGCCCTGCCCGCGCGCCTGTCCCACGCCACGGTAACGGAACTGAAAAAGCTCAAGGTGGAGGTCCACACCGGCACGCGGGTCACCGGCGTCACGCCGGAAGGGGTCCACACCCAGGACGGCGGCTTTTATCCCGCCGAATTGGTGGTATGGGCGGCGGGCATCAAGGCACCGGACTTCCTCAAGGACATCGGCGGCCTGGAAACCAACCGCGGCAACCAATTGATCGCCGGCCCCACCCTCCAGACCAGCCGCGACCCGGACATTTTTGCCTTCGGCGACTGCGCCGCCTGCCCCTGGGAAGGACGGGAGCAGACCGTCCCGCCCCGCGCCCAGGCCGCCCACCAGCAGGCCAGCCTGCTGGTGAAGACCCTCTCCCGCCGGGTAGCGGGACAACCGCCGCTGACTTTCCATTACCGGGATTTCGGCTCCCTGGTTTCCCTGGGGGAATACAGCACCGTGGGCAACCTGATGGGGGGCCTCACCGGCGGCACAATCATGGTGGAAGGCTACTTCGCCCGCCTGATGTACATTTCCCTCTACAAGATGCACCTCCTGGCCCTCCACGGCATCCCCCGGGTGGTGCTGGACACCCTGGCGCGCCTGATCAACCGCCGCACCGAACCGCGCATCAAACTGCACTGAGAAACCCATGACCGAAACCCGCCGCATGGCGCTGCTCTCCATCGCCGCTTCCCTCGTCACCCTAGCCCTGAAATTCGGCGCCTACTTCATGACCGGATCGGTGAGCTTGTTCTCCGACGCCGCCGAATCCCTGGTCAACCTGACGGCGGGTTTCGTCGCCCTCACCGCCCTCACCATCGCCGCCCGCCCGGCGGACGAAAGCCATGCCTACGGCCACGACAAGGCGGAGTATTTCTCCAGCGGCATGGAAGGAGGGCTGATCCTGGTGGCGGCGGTGTCCATCATCTACGCCGCCGTGGAGCGCTTCCTCCATCCCGCGCCCTTGCACCAGCTCGGCCTCGGCCTGCTGATCTCCCTGGTGGCGGCGGCAGTGAACTACGGCGTCGCCGTCACCATGATGAAAGCGGCCAAACGCCACGACAGCATCACCCTGGAGGCGGACGCCCGCCACCTGATGACCGACGTCTGGACTTCGGCGGGCATCGTCGTCGGCCTGGGGGTGGTGATCTTCGCCCCTCCTTCCTGGCAGATTCTCGACCCCATCATGGCCACCCTGGTGGGCCTCAACATCATCCACACCGGCATCGACCTCATCCGCCGCTCCTGGGACGGCCTGATGGATGCCGCCCTGCCCGCCGAGGAAGTGACGGCGATCGAAAGCGCCATCCTGAATGAGCTGACCGGCCACGGCAGCTTTCACGACCTCAAGACGCGCAAGTCCGGCCCCCGCCGCTTCATCGAGTTTCACCTCCTGCTGCCGGGCCTGACCGCCGTCACCGACGCCCACCACTTGTGCGACCGCATCGAGGAGGCCATCGAGGCCGCCCTGCCGAAAACGGCGGTCACCATCCACGTGGAACCCGTGGAAGAGCATCCCCCTGCCTAGACGTCTGCGTCACGGCGGCGCGCGACGCACCATTTTTGTGCAATACGCCGCTTTCCGCACCATCCTATTCCGACCCTTTTTCTCGGTCGTTCATCCACTTCCACCGGTGGCACAAAGGTTGCTGACGAGCACCCCCCATGAAACAGAAGAGCCCTAGCCCTCCCCCCCTGCGCGTCCTCCTGGTGGACGAATCCATGGACCGCGCCGCCCTCCTGCGCAAGGCCTTGCAGGACGCGGGCTGCCGTATCGCCGCCCACGTCTCCTCCACCGCCGACTTGGCCGGGCTGGTGGAGGAACTGCATCCCGACCTGATCATCGTCGACGTGGATTCTCCCGACCGGGACACCCTGGAGCACATCTGCTCGGTCAGCCGGGACCAACCGCGGCCCATCGTGATGTTCACCCACGACAACGACAGCGAGAAAATCAAGCTGGCGGTGCGGGCCGGGGTCAGCGCCTACGTGGTGGACGGCCTCAAGAGCGAGCGCCTGAAACCGGTGATGGACGTGGCCATTGCCCGCTTCGAGGAATTCCAGGCCATGCGCCGCGACCTGGAGCGGGCCGAGTCCAAGCTGGCGGAGCGCAAGGACGTGGAGCGGGCCAAGGGGGTGCTAATGAAGCAGCGGGGCTGGAGCGAGGACGAGGCCTACCAGGCCCTGCGCAAAATGGCCATGGAAAAGGGTTTGAAGCTGGGCGAGGTGGCGCGGCAGGTGATCGCCGTGTTCGAGTTGATCGGCTAGCTGGCACGCTTAGTGCTTTAAGTTTGCCAAGCCCAATGGCGGGCGTAAGCGGTAGCAAATGAATTTCTTGCCGTCCAAGGACGGACGGCGAAACGGACAAAGGCGTCCAATCAGGCAGACCTTCGGGTACTGCTCGGTTGGACGCCTTTTTTGTTTTCGGTTTTCCCACATCGCAAGGAGATGGCTATGAGTGAACAGGACAAAAACGTTCTGAAGAACAACAGCAGGAGAGATTTCATGAAGAAAAGCGCAACCGCCCTCGGCGGCGCCGCCCTGATGGCCATGGTGCCCC
>JAGUYQ010000239.1 GCA_020061285.1 Betaproteobacteria bacterium | reverse complement strand
TTCCGGCGGCGGGAAATCGAAGCTGGCGCTGACGAATCGCTGGCGGGTGCTGGGCTTCATGCCCTTGAGGAAGTTCTGGTAGCCGGGGTTGTAGGACACCACCAGCATGAATTCCGGCGGCGCCTGGAGGACCTCGCCGGTGCGTTCGATGGGCAGGATGCGGCGGTCGTCGGAGAGGGGGTGGAGCACCACCGTGGTGTCCTTGCGGGCCTCCACCACCTCGTCCAGGTAGCAGATGCCCCCTTCGCGCACGGCCCGGGTCAGGGGGCCGTCGCTCCAATAGGTGGCGCCGTCGCCGATGAGGTGGCGCCCCACCAAGTCGGCGGCGGTGAGATCGTCGTGGCAGGCCACGGTATACAGGGGGCGGCCCAGGCGGGCCGCCATGTGGGCGACGAAGCGCGTCTTGCCGCAGCCGGTGGGGCCCTTGATCAGCAAGGGCAGCCGATTGCGCCAGGCGTGCTCGAACAGTGCGATTTCATTGCCATGGGGCTGGTAGAACGGCAGCATCCCTATCCTCCGCGTATCCTCAAGGCCAAGGATAGAGCCAAGGGCCGGCGCCGCAATTGACTTCCGTCAAGGAGTTGCAATCCAGCCGGGTGGAGGGGGAGCGGCCCATCGGCTATAGTCGCCTGAAGCAAGGAGGCAAGGGAGAAGAAATGGAAATCTACGCGCGGCTGTTCCAATCCATCCTGGTCATGGGCGGGTTGCTGCTGGCCGCCATGGCCCTGCGC
This sequence comes from Betaproteobacteria bacterium, assembly GCA_020061285.1. The sequence continues at coordinate 2,375 of JAGUYQ010000239.1, read as the reverse complement.
CGCCAGGGGGTGCTGAACGAATCCCACGGCCAGATGCTGGCGGCGACGGTCACCGAGCTGGTGCTGCCGGCGGTGATTTTCTCCAGCCTGGCGACCCATCCCGTCACGTTGCGGGAAGGGCTGCTGCCCCTGGTCATGGTCGGCGCCGAATTGGTGTCCATTGCCGTGGCCTGGTTCATCGGGCGCCGCCTTCGGCTGGATCGCCCTCAGCTCGGGGCCCTGGTGCTGTGTTCCGCTTTCGGCAGTTCGGCGCTCTTGGGCTATGCCATGGTGGCCGAGGTCTACCGCGGCAATGCCGTGGCCTTGTCGGGTGCCGTGGTGGTGAGCGAATTGGGGGTGGGGGTGACGCTGTTCACCCTCGGTGTCGGCCTGGCGATGCACTTCGGCAGCGGGGGCCTGGATGCACGGCGGGAAGCCCGGGTGGTGAGGGATTTCTTCATCTCGCCGATTTTTCTCGCCCTGGCGGCGGGCTTGGCGTGGCCCTGGCTGGGCGTGGGTTCCGACAGTTGGCTGGCGGCCACCCTGTTCGCCTTCCTCCAGGCGGCGGGACAGGCCCTGCAACTGCTGGTGGCCTTCATTATCGGCCTGATGCTGAAGCCCATCCCCTGGCGCCGCCTGCTGGCGCTGACGGCCGTGGCCGGGACCATCAAGCTGGTGTTTCAGCCCCTGTTGGCGGCGGCCCTGATCGCCGGCTTCGGCGTTCCCTTCCTGTGGCGGGACGTGCTGGTGCTGGAAGCCGCCATGCCCGCCGCTACCCTGGCGGCGGTATTCTCCCTGCGCTACGGCTGCGACGGTACGCTGGCCTCGTCCCTGGTGGTGGCGACCACCGTTCTCAGTGCGGGCACGCTGCTCGCCATCTACGGGCTGGCGGGGTGAGCCTTATTCCACCGGAAAGTCGAAGTAGGTGTCCGGGAAGGGTTCGTTTTTCAGGGTGAAGTGCCACCACTCCTGAGGGTAGGGGTTGAAGCCGTGTTTCAGCATGAGCACCCGCAACAGCAGCCGGTGGGCCCGTTGCGACGGCCCGACGGCGGGGCTGTCCGGACGGGATTGGGGGCCGAAGAAATCGAAGGGGCTGCCCATGTCCAACTCCGCGCCGGGAGTGGGGCCCGCCAGGGGGGCCAGGGTCAGGTCCACGGTGCTGCCCCGGCTGTGGCTGGAACGGGCGGCGATGTAGCCGTCCCGGAACAGGTTCTGTTTCTCCACCGAGGGGTAGAACTCCTGCTTCATGGCGGTGTCGCCCAGGTCCTCGGCCCAGCGGACGAAATGGGCCACCGCCCGCTGCGGGCGGTAGGCGTCGAAGACCTTGAGGCCGAGGCCGAAGGGTTTCAGCTCCGCCTGCACGTCGTTCAGCGCTTCCGCCGCCTGCCGGGTCAGGATGGCGCGGGGCCGAAGGTAGCCGTCGATGGGGCGGCCGACGAAATTGTGGGGCGTGGCGTAGCGGATTTCCAGCTTGACTCCCGGCACGGCCTCGTCCACGTAGACGAAGCCTGGCGGCTGGGCGGCCGCTGCCACGGACCAGTCCGGCAGGGCGGCGAACAGCAGGATGAGGACGGCGAATCGGCGCATGGGGGTTGCCATGGAAGCGTTGCGGCCTATTTTACCATTGGCCGCGGCGGGCTTTAGCTCGAAAGATGCTTGGCGAGGAAGCGGTCGAGCTGGTTGGCGAAGGCCTGGCGGTCCCCCTGGGAGAAGGCGGACGGCCCGCCGGTGACCATGCCGGCGCCGCGCATCTCTTCCAAGAGGTTGCGCATCGCCAGGCGTTCGCGGATGTTCTCCGTGGAATAGAACTCTCCCCGTGGGTTGAGGGCGTGGGCGCCGCGCTCGATCACCTGGGAGGCGAGGGGGATGTCGGCGGTGATCACCAGGTCGCCGGCCGCGATCTGCTGCACGATGTGGTCGTCGGCCACGTCGAAGCCGTGGGGAACCTGGATGGCCTTGATGTAGGGGGAGGGGGGAACCCGCAGCAGTTTGTTGGCCACCAGGGTGAGGGGCAGGCGCGTTCTTTCCGCGGCGCGGAAGAGGATGTCCTTGATCACCGCCGGGCAGGCGTCGCCATCGACCCAGATGTGCATCAGCGGTTTCCTCGGCATGGATTAAACATAAAAATTCCTTTGTGGCTTTCCCTCTGTGGGGTCGTGGGCCAGAATGCAGGCATGGCTCTCTTCAATCCCCAGGACGTACTCGATTTCTGGTTCGGTGCCCCGGACAGCCCGGAATACGGTGCCCACCGGCGGGCGTGGTTCGCCAAGGAGCCGGCTTTCGACCGGGCGGTGCAGGAGCGTTTTGCCCCATTGTATCAGGCCGCCGCCGCGGGCCGGCTCGATGCCTGGGGCGAGACGCCTCAAGACGCCCTGGCCTTGGTGGTGGTCCTGGAC
>JAGUYQ010000236.1 GCA_020061285.1 Betaproteobacteria bacterium | reverse complement strand
GCGCTGACACCATCGGGGTAAAGAAGACTCCAATTTTTGTGATGAGCATCCCCATTACCCGAAATAACGACAAATACCAATTGGCGAATAAACGCATCCAACCCTTTGTCCCCCGTCAGGGCATAGATCAGCCTGGCCAGTGTCTCATAATTAAACTTGCGGTATTTTTCTTCCGGATAGAGCCCGAGTACCTGGGCGAAGTCCTCCATATGGACGCGCCGACCCGGTGCTGGCCGGTCAAAACGGCGCACAGCCAGAGCCCGTTCTTCATGGTATTCGCCAATCGAAGCGGGCAAGCCAGACACATCTTTCACATCAACCAATTCCACTTCCGGAATCCGGATTCCGCTCGCTTCGGCCCACCGCATGGTGGCATATTCGTTTTCCGGTACTTTGGAATAGCGCACATCGGGAAGCTTGACGATCCAGTCGCCACCTCGCCCGGAAACGGGAACCGTCAACCCGCGCTCCGCTTTGCGGGCCGAAAACTTGAGCTGAACCCCCGCCAGGGAGAAATGCCATTCGTCCATTTCCGACCCGCCCACTTCTCGGGCAGCCCGAGCCTCGACCACGTCAGTCAAAGGCTCATCAGCCAAAATGCGGACCGCACCAGGCAAATCCTCGCCAAGGTGACTAAGCAGAAAAAATTCCCGGCTCGAATGCACACCGGCCTGTTGGGCAACCAAGTCGCGCAAGGGCCCTTCCGGCAACAGGTTCGAAAACCATGACGGCACGCGAGCCCGACTACGGTAAACCTGGTCCAGGTCATCTAGAAATATCTGCCCCAACACTGGCCGTGGATAGGCCTGCTTGTAGGATTCCAGCAGGCGGAATTCCGCACCCTCGTACTGGTCCAGTGAAAGAGTGCCCACCACCGTGTCATTCAACAGCACCCGCAAGGAAACATTGCCATCCACTTAGGTCTCCTCGTCCAACACCAGCAGCGAGGATATAGCAGGCCGATCCGGCTCGCCCCACCGTGCATGGCGCTCAAAATAGGTACGGAAATGGGTGCTTAGATATTCCGCCCGCAACTCGAGAAACTTCAGCGGGTCCCCACTCTGTAGCGCCTGGATAGCGGCCTCACTGATGCCATGGGAGGCCAGGATGGTCGGATCGGTTACCGCCGACAACATCCGGCGCAATCCCTGGCGGCCCGGATGTGCCAAACGGTTAGCCGCAGAGTACACCAGCTTGGTGGGATTTCCCGCGATTGACGCGATGACGGGCGGCAACGGCAACGCCTCATCGCCAACCCCAAAGTACGCAGACAATTGCAGCAACTCCCCGGTCTGGAGATCGCGCGGACTAAGGTCCATCAACGCCAGCGCCTGCAATTTGCTTGAGGCAAAGCGGAAATTGAACTGTTCCGTCACGTCTGGCCACGTATCAGGTGGAACATCGACCATCTCCAACATACGTTTGACGGATTGCTCTTCGCTTGCCGAAACGATCCGGTCCAGTGCTTTGCGGGTCGATACAGTGTCGCCGCGGTGAGCCCCATTAAGCGCCCCGCGCCACAACCAGCGCACCAATAACTCGCGGGACCGGGTCTGGGGTAAGGGGTGGAGCTGAAAAAACTTGCCTAGGGTGATCAACGGCTGCTTGTAGGGAAGCAATTCGTAGTGCGGGATGCCGACGTCATGCTTGATGAACTGGATGACCAGCGCCGCCGTTTCGGCTGTTCGCCGGTATGCCTGCTCCACCTGCTGCTCCGAAAGACGCAACGGCCCGCCTCCCACCCGCTCGCTCACATCCTCGCCCTGAAGAACCCGCAACAGGCGGTAAAGAATTTTTTCCTCGACCCGACCAAAACCTAGTTTCTCCAGGTCAGTGACAATCTCCCGTATCGTTGCCGGCCGGCTCGTGGCACGCCCGCCATGGAGCGCGTCGAATACCTCATTTACATCGAGTCGTTTTCCTGATGAATTGATGCGCCCGAATATCTCACGCAATGTCGATTCGCTTGCCGAACGCACCAGATAGACCGGTACTTCATATTCCCGTATGCGCTTGCCCAGCAAAAAGGCCTGCTCGCGCCGCTCCTTGTCGTCGGCTGCCCACTGAAACGCCCATTGCATCAGGCTTTCCGAATTAAGCACCACGGTCATGGGCAACCATCGAGCTGGGTCCTCTTCCCGCGTAGATGAGGGGGGCGGAGGCACAAATTCCCGCTTGTCCAGATCAAAGTAAAGGGCAAACTCATCTTTGTCCGGGTCGGGCGCCAGCAACACACGGGCAAGCGAAACGATACGTTGCTGGCCGTCCACTACCCAAAGCGCATCGGAGCGAGCCCCCGCGCTGACACTGACCGAACCGAAGCGCATCTCTTCCGGTTTAGCGTCGGTTTCCCAGAACAGTAAGGTTCCTATCGGAAAACCACGATACAAGCTATCGAAGAGTTTGCTGGCGTCCAGACGCTCCCATCTCAAGGCTCGCTGGAAGGATGGAATTCGTACTCTCCCCCCGCGCACCTCAGTGAGCAGGTCTTCAATTCGAAAAGCGCGGGCCTCCGGACGACGCTCCAACGGCTCAAGTGCTTGCTTATCTTCGGTCATCGCGGTCATTGGGCGAACCCCATTATAAGTGTCTTGTTTCTTTAGATTGTCCAATAAATTCGCCGTATCCGCCAGCATCCCAGTTACATAACCGGCGGGCATTTCAGGTTATAATCCCGCCACGGCTTCCGAGGGGGCTTCAACTTCAGACCGCCTCAAACTCTTGGTTAACGAGGGCCGGGCGCCTACCGAAGTTGTCGCAACCTCCATCCGTCCAACAGAACATAAGGAAAACGTATGGGATTTCTGGCTGATAAACGCATCCTCATCACCGGCCTGATCAGCAACCGTTCCATCGCCTTCGGCATCGCCAAGGCCATGCACCGGGAAGGCGCCGAGTTGGCCTTCACCTACCAGAGCGAAAAAATCAAGGGGCGGGTGGAAGACCTCGTCGGCAAGGACTTCGCCGGCTCCGCCCTCTTTCCCTGCGACGTCGCCAGCGACGACGAAATCACCCAGTTGTTCGCCGACCTCGGGAAACAGTGGGACGGCCTGGACGGCATCGTCCACTCCATCGCCTACGCCCCCAAGGGGGAACTGGACAACGACTTCGTCGATTCCGTCACCCGCGAGGGCTTCCGTATCGCCCACGACATCAGCTCCTACAGCTTCGTCGCCCTGGCCAAGGCCGGACTGCCGATGATGGAAGGCCGCAACGCCGCCCTCCTGACCCTGTCCTATCTGGGCGCCGAGCGCTACGTGCCCCACTACAACGTGATGGGCCTGGCCAAGGCCAGCCTGGAGGCCAACGTCCGCTACATGGCCGCCAGCCTGGGCCCCAAGGGCATCCGGGTGAACGGCCTGTCCGCCGGCCCCATCAAGACCCTGGCCGCCGCCGGCATCGGCGACTTCAACAAGCTCCTCGGCTACAACGAGCGCAACGCCCCCCTGCGCCGCAACGTGACCATCGAGGAAGTGGGCAACGTGGCGGCTTTCCTGTGCAGCGATCTCGCTTCCGGAATGACCGGGGAAATCACTTACGTGGACGGCGGTTTCAACATCACCGCCCTGGGCAATCCGGACGAGGCATGACCGGACCCGGCCCGGCAGCCGCAGGGATATGCCCGGCAAATCATGGTCTTGTTTTTGCCGGGCAGCTTACCCATAATGGAGAAGACGGCCACGTTCAGGGAGTAGCCGTCATTTGCCACCAGGTAGATCATGGGGTCTTGTGCTAAAAAAATCTAAAACCATTGTTCCCTTTACCCAGGCCATGATGATCGGCGGGGCACTGTTCCTCGTCGGCATGGCCGGCATAGGGTATTCCGGCAACTTCCAGCTTCTCGCCTCCCTGTTCACGCCTGGCAGCCTGGTTGTCTTCGGCGTGGTGTATTTCGGCTGGGCGTTCATCTTTTACCGCACCCTGAGCAAGGTGCAGCGGCAGGAAGTGGCCAGTTGGCAAGTCGTGGACCAGGAAATCGACGCCGTTACCAAGGAAACCCACACCCT
>JAGUYQ010000179.1 GCA_020061285.1 Betaproteobacteria bacterium | reverse complement strand
GTGGTGACCTACGAATTCGAGAACGTGCCCGAGGAGAGCGTCGAATTCCTCTCCCGGCGCATCCCGGTGTTTCCCGACGCCGGCGCCCTGGCCGTCGCCCAGGATCGGCTGCGGGAAAAGACCCTGTTCCGGGAACTGGGCATTCCCACCCCGCCCTTCGCCGCAGTGTACTCCCTGGCCGGATTGCACCAGGCCGTGGCGCAGATCGGCCTGCCGTCGGTGCTCAAAACCCGCACCCTGGGCTACGACGGCAAGGGCCAGGCCGTCCTGCGCACGCCGGACGACATCGGCCCCGCCTGGGCAAGACTGGGCGGCGTGCCGCTCATTCTGGAAGGTTTCGTGGCTTTCCAGCGCGAACTGTCCATCCTCGGCGTGCGCGGACGAACGGGGGAGACGGCCTTCTATCCCCTCTCCGAGAACATCCACCGCGACGGCATCCTGCGCCTTTCCCGCAGCCGCCCCGAGGACCCCTTCCAGGCGTGGGCCTGCGCCCGCGCCTGCTCGATCACCTGGACTACGTCGGCGTGCTGGCCCTGGAACTGTTTCAAATGGGCGACACCCTGGTGGCGAACGAAATGGCGCCACGGGTGCACAATTCCGGCCACTGGACCATCGAGGGTGCCGAAACCGGCCAGTTCGAGAATCATCTGCGCGCCGTCCTGGGCCTGCCCCTCGGCTGCACCGCCGCCGTGGGGCAGGCCGCCATGGCTAACCTCATCGGCGAGGAGCCCGATTCCGCTCGCGTACTGACGATTCCGGGCGCCCACCTGCACCGCTACGGCAAGGAACCGCGCCCAGGCCGCAAGCTCGGCCACATCACCCTGCGGGCGAAAAACGAGCAGGACCTGCTCCGGGCCTTGGAACGGATGCCGCCGCAGGGCAATCAACCCGAACCGGCGGAAGCCATCGCCCCGAGGGACCATAACGCGGGCACCGCGCGATGAGGACGACACAGGAAAGGGAGTTTGGACAAGCCCTGGACGAGAAAAGCCGGATTCCGGCTTGTTTCAGGGCAAGACTTAATTAAAGCGCTGAATCTATTGGTCGGGGTGAGAGGATTCGAACCTCCGACTCCTGCGTCCCGAACGCAGTACTCTACCAGGCTGAGCTACACCCCGAATTAGGAAGAGTTAATGGTTTCGCGTTACCGCGAAGTCCGCCAATTCTATCAAAGAATCCTTGTAAATAGAACTCGGCAAAGGCGCAATGGCGGCGCATGCCGCCTCGGCTTCGGCCTTGGCGCGGCTGCGGGCGAAGTCCAGGGCCCCGGTTTCGCGGATGGCCTTCACCACCGCCTCCAAGTCCCCCACGCCGCCCTGTTCGATGGCATGCCGCACTACCCCGCGCTGCTCGGCGCTTCCGTTGGCCATGACATAGATCAGCGGCAGGGTCGGCTTGCCCTCGGCCAAGTCGTCACCCAGGTTCTTGCCGGTTTCGGCCTGGTCGCCGGAGTAGTCCAGGACGTCGTCGATCAACTGGAAGGCCGTCCCCAGGCGCATGCCGTATTCCGCCAGGGCTTCTTCCTGCGACGGCGAAACCTCTCCGAGAATGCCGCCCAGGCGGGAAGAGGCCTCGAACAGTTTCGCCGTCTTGTAGCGGATCACCTGCAAATAACGCTCTTCGTCCACCTCGGGGTCGTGGCAGTTCATCAGTTGCAGCACCTCGCCCTCGGCGATGATGTTGGTGGCGTCGGCCAGCACCTGCATCACCCGCATGTTGTCCACGCTCACCATCATCTGGAAGGCACGGGAATAGAGGAAGTCCCCCACCAGCACGCTGGCGGCGTTGCCGAAGACGGAATTGGCCGTGGCGTTGCCTCGGCGCAGGTGGGACTCGTCCACCACGTCGTCGTGCAGCAGGGTGGCGGTGTGGATGAACTCCACCACCGCCGCCAATACATGGCGATGGGCCCCGGTATAGCCGGCGGCCCCGGCGCAGAGCAATAGCAGAACCGGCCGCAGCCGCTTGCCGCCGCTATGGATGATGTACTCGGCCACCTGCCGGACGAGGGCGACATCGGAATGGAGACGCTGGCGGATGACGTCATCCACGGCTCCCATATCCTGCTCGACTAGGCTTCTGATGGCTTCGATTGACACGGCGGGGTACGTACTAATCCGGATAAAGCGGGGGATTCTATACCAAAAGTCCCCATCTAGGCCAGTTCGCGGCAAGCGCGCCACGGCCAAATTGCATTTGACCTGTTAAGCCAAGGCAATGTATTATTACGAGTTCTTTGTAAGCCTCTTTAATTGGAGTTCACTATGTATGCGGTCATAAAAACCGGCGGTAAGCAGTACCGCGTTACCCCCGGCGAAAAAATTAAAGTAGAACAGATACCGGCAGACATCGGAAGTGAAATCGTACTGGATCAAGTACTGATGGTCGCGGATGGTGATGCGGTGAAAATCGGCGCCCCCCTGGTGGACGGCGCCAGCATCAAGGCCACCGTGCTTTCCCACGGTCGTCACGACAAGCTGCGCATTTTCAAGATGCGTCGCCGCAAGCACTATCGCAAGAGCCAGGGCCACCGCCAGAACTACACCGAGATTCAAATCGGCGACATCGCGGCCAAGTAAGACCGACGGACAGGAGAAAGCAACATGGCACATAAAAAGGCAGGCGGCAGTTCCCGTAACGGCCGCGACTCTCAGGCAAAACGTCTTGGCGTGAAGCGCTACGGCGGCCAACTGATTCCCGCCGGCAGCATCATCGTGCGTCAGCGCGGCACCCAATTCCACGCCGGCGAAAACGTCGGCATGGGCAAGGACCACACTTTGTTCGCCAAAGTGGACGGCACCGTTCAGTTCACCGTCAAGGGCGCCTTCAAGCGCAAGACCGTGAGCATCGTACCGGCCGCCTGAGCCCGTTCGGTCCACGACAAAAGGCCCTATCCTGCGATAGGGCTTTTTTACTTTATAAAGAAGCCCCTCCATGAAATTTATCGACGAAGCCACCATTCAAGCCATCGCCGGCGATGGCGGCAACGGCTGCGCCAGCTTCCGGCGCGAAAAGTACATTCCCAAGGGGGGGCCGGACGGCGGCGACGGCGGCCGGGGCGGCAGCATCTACGCCGTGGCCGACCGCAACATCAACACCCTCATCGACTACCGTTACACCAGCATTCACCGCGCCCAGCGCGGCGAGAACGGGCGCGGCTCGGACTGCTACGGCAAGGGCGGCGAAGACCTGATCCTGCGGGTGCCGGTGGGCACGGTGATCACCGACATCGAAAGCGGCGAGACCCTCGCCGACCTCTCCCAGGACGGCCAGAAGGCCCTGATCGCCAAGGGCGGCCAAGGCGGCCTGGGCAACCTGCACTTCAAATCCAGCACCAACCGCGCCCCACGCCAGTTCACCCACGGCGAAAAGGGCGTGGCGCGGGAGCTGAAGCTGGAGCTCAAGGTCCTGGCGGACGTGGGCCTGCTGGGCATGCCCAACGCCGGAAAATCCACCTTCATCCGCTCGGTTTCCGCCGCCAAGCCCAAGGTGGCGGACTACC
>JAGUYQ010000119.1 GCA_020061285.1 Betaproteobacteria bacterium | reverse complement strand
GCACGCCGAGGAGGGCGTCGGCGAAGTTGAAGGGGTCCATGCCCATGTCCAGCAGGCGGATGATGGATTCCGGCGCGCTGTTGGTGTGCAGGGTGGCGAACACCAGGTGGCCGGTGAGGGAGGCCTCGATGCCGATGCCGGTGGTTTCGGCGTCCCGCATTTCGCCCACCATGATGATGTCCGGGTCGGCGCGGAGGAAGGCCTTCATGGCGGTGGCGAAATTGAGCCCCGCCTTGGGGTTCATCTGCACCTGGCGCAGGCCCCGCTGGGTGATTTCCACCGGATCCTCGGCGGTCCAAATCTTGGTTTCCGCCGTATTGAGGTATTTCAGGACCGAGTGCAGGGTGGTGGTCTTGCCGGAGCCGGTGGGGCCGCAGACGAAGAACAGGCCGTAGGGCTTCTCGATGCACGTCAGCAGGGAGGCATGGTTGCGCTGGGAAAAACCCATTTTCTCCAGGGGCAGGGGCTCGCCGGAGGCGAGGATACGCATCACCACGTCCTCCACCCCGCCCTGGGTGGGCACCGTCGCCACCCGCAACTCGATGTCCAGGGGGCCGAACTTCTTGAACTTGATCTTGCCGTCCTGGGGTTTGCGCTTCTCGGAAATATCCAGGTCGCACATGATCTTGAGGCGGGTCACCAGGGCGTTGCGATAGCTCGCTGGGATTTGGATGTAAGGCACCAGGGAACCGTCGATGCGATAGCGTATCTGGGTCTTCTCCTTGCCGGGAAAGGGCTCGACGTGGATGTCCGACGCCTTCCTGTTGTAGCCATCGACGATGATCTTGTTGACCAGCTTCACCAGTTCGTTGTCGGCGGCGGCGGCGATGTCGTCCGGCCCCTCCTCGCTGTCCTCGTGGCCCTCGTCCAGGTTGGAGAGGAGGTCGCCAATGGAGGACGAGTCCCCCGGCATCAGGCCTTCGGCGCCGAAGAACAGGTCGAGGTGCTTGAGGAACTCCCGGTGTGAACAGACCCGGTAGTTGATCTTGTGCTTGGGGAAGACGTTGTTGACCACACGGGAGGCGCCCACCATTTCCGGGTCCGGGGTCAGGACCAGCAAGCCGTCGGCGTTCTCCTCCAGGGGCAGCCACTGGCTGGCCTCGACGTAATCCCGCTTCAAGTTGGCCAACAGGTCCGCCGGCTTGATACGGTCCGCCTTGTAGGGCTCGTAGGGCACGTGGAAAAAAGCGGCATAGGCTTTCCCCAGGGACTCCAGGCCCACCTGGAACTCGTCGATCAGCACGTCCTCCAGGGGAGTGCCCTTCTTGCGGGCGGAGCGGGAAGCCAGCTCCAGCTCCCCGGCGGAAATGATGCTCTCGGTGATGAGGGCGTCGAACTTGGATTTGACCAGGCGCAGGGGTTGCTGGCGCTGGTTGAAGGCGATGGACAGGGTTTTCGCCAGTTCCACCGCCCCCTCCTCGGCCACCTGGGGGAACGGCAGGCCGGAAAGGGTGTTGATCATCTGGATCACCCCCATCATGTCGCCGTCCTCCGCGTCCAGGATCGGCACCACCAGCATCTGCTTGGTGCGGAAGCCGGTTTTCTGGTCCACCTCCTTGAGGAAGCGAATCTGCGGGCTGAGGCGCTTCAATTCCTCGTCGTCGTACACGTCGGCGATATTCACCAAGCGCTTGTGGAAAGCCACGAAGCCGGCGATGCTCTGGGCCGAAATCGGCAGCTTCAGGTCCTTGAAGGCGTTGAGGCCGGTCTTGACCTTGGAGACGATGGCGTTCTTCTCCTCGTTGACGGTATAGATCGTCAAGCGGTCCGCCTCGAACAGGCCGCAGATGTCCTTGCTCACCTCCAACATGATCTCGTCCACGTTCTTGGTGGCGTGGATTTTGTTGGTCACCCCTTGCAGCTTGCGGGTGAACGCCAGCTTGGAACTGATTTCCGAGATATCGTCGGGCTTCTGGGTCACGTCAGGTGCCATGCTTGCGTTCCGTTTTCATGCTTCCTCAATGGAGCACCACCGCCCCTGACACGGTAGCACCATTCGCCGTTGCCGTCGCACCGAAAGAGGCTAAAGCGCCCACCACCGAGCCGCCCGTACCGATCAGTACGCCGTGGGCCTCGCCCTTGCCGCCGAGCGTGGAGAGTTGCGTACTGTTGTAGGTCGAAGCCGTCAAATTCAACCCCAAGCCGCAGTTATTGCCGGATGAACAGTTGGCACCATAGAAGTTACCAATCCCCTCCGAGTTGGCGGTGATCCCATATTGCAGTACCCAATCCCTTCCAGGCGCAGATACCGAGATATTAAATTTCACATCGTTAATATTGTTAACCACCAGCGAATTCGAGATGACCGAATACGCGTTGCCCAACTCATCCGTGATCGACCCGCCCAAATTGGCTGTGAAATTGTAGGTTGCCCCGGCGTTCACCAACGCATAGGCTTGACCGTAATTCAGCGCCGCATTGGTCCACGCCATGTTCATCGCCAGCAGGTCCTTGTTGACCCCGTCCTTGTCCACCATGGTATCGGCGCCCACGTAGCGTCCCCATGCAATCTTCACATCGCCGATATTGGTTTGACCATAACCCTGCACGGTGGCCGTCCCCGCCAAATACTGGAAATCATCCGTTCCGTCCTTTTCCGCCAACAGCACGGGCATGCCGGTGGCGGGGTTCAGCAGCATGGTCTGGGTTTTTCCCGCCTCCCGCACCATGTTGCCGGCGCCTGACCACCAGCCGGTATATTGGGTAGTACAGCTAGGGCTGTCCACGCACTCGGTCCGGTAGCTGATTTCCGAGCCCACGCCGCCGGAGCCGATAGGGGCGTCAACGGCAGTTTGGGGCCCGACAATATCGCGCTCTGCTTTACCTATGTCTATAGGGGGCACCGGAACAGGGTTCGTGACAAGCCCGATCGCGTTATCCTTTGGTTTCGAGCCATTACCCGTGCCTTGGCCGCCTTGCCCACCCGTCTTGTCCCCGCCCTTCTGCTGACCTTTCTTATCCTCGGTTTGCTGCTGGTCCTTTTTCTCACCGTTGTCCTTATCGTCCTTCTTCTCCCCCTGACTCGGCTTGGCCGCCTCGAAAATGGGCGGCATCGCCGGCAGAATGGCGGCCGGGGTCTGGAGGTTGGGGGTGTAGCCCACCTGGTTGGGGTTGATGACCGTGCCGTTCATCACCGTGGCGCCGGTGTTCACCTTGTTGTAGGTGCCCTCCGGCACGTTGGGCAAGGGCGCCACCACGTGCACCGTCTCGCTGTCGGTGCCGCGGATGCCGATGGTGGCGGCGGGGGTACGGATGCCGTAGTTTTCCTTGTTCCTCTTGCCGATGAGGCCGGTGATGGCGCGGAACCCTCCCTTGACGATGGAGAAAAAGCTGCGCTCGCTGCCGTCGTCCTTGCCGTTGAACTTGTACTCGTCGATTTTCATCCGGGTATCGGGACGCACGGCGAGGATACCGCCGTCCACCAGGAGAATTTGCGCCGTTCCCGAAGCGCCGGAAAGGATCGAATCCCCCTCGTTCACGGCATCCCCTTTGCGGACGGCTCGCTCCTTGCCCGCCGGGTCCGTCACCCGCACGTCCCCCACCACGAACTGGAAGCGCCCCGCCGCCGCCTCGGCGAGGGAAACCGCAAAAAGCTGGAGCACCAGGCCCAGCACGACCATTCCGTATTTGTTCAGCATCACGGCACCCGCTCCTTCATTGCGCCCTGTCATTTGAAATCCCGCCGCACGTTCACCGAGGCGTCGATCCGGTCGTAGTCGTTGAGGGCCACGTTGGAATCGAGGCGGGTATAGTTCACCTGGGGACGCACCGTCCAGTTCGCCACCGGCCGCCAGTTCATGCCCAGGCTGAGGTCGTATTGTTCATCGGAACGATAATCCCCGAAGAGGAAATTCTTTTCAGTGTAGTTGCCGAACTTCACACCGGCCACGGCAAAGGCGTCGAGCTTGGAATTCAGGGATAACTGCCCCCCGAGCCGCAGGCCCCAGAAGCGCTGGTCGCCGTCCATCCGGTCCACCGGCCCGGTGGTGCGCTCCTGGCCGTTGTACAGGCTGGCGAAGAGGATTTTCCGCCCGGCGTCGTCCAGGGCGTGAATCCAGCCCCCGCCCAGGACGGTCTGGTTCACGTCCTGGGAGGATAAATCGACGCCGGTCTTGTCGTGGCCGTAACGCAGCATGGTGTACTGGCCGAAGAGGGCCAGTTGGTCGCGGCGGCCGATGGCGTGGCGCCATTCCCCCACCGCGCCAGAGGTTTCACGGTTGAACTTGTCGTCCAGGTAGAACACGCCCTTGTTGACGACCAGCTTGTAGACGTCGTCGCCCCGCTCCAGCATGGCGCCGCCGTGGAAGTCCGCCGTGTCGGTGTTGAAGGTGTCCTTGAAGAAGTTGATCCGCTTCTTGCCGTCCAACCCGGCCAGGAGCGACCAGCCCTCCCGCAGGGGATGCTTGTATTCGAAGCCGCCCCCCAGGGAGAGATAGTTATCCCGGCTGGCGATGCTGGCGGAGGACAGGGTGAAGGTGGCGCCGAACACGGGCATGTAAATCTGGTTGGCGTTGGCGGCGCTGTTGACGTTGGTATCGTAGCCGAAACTGCCTTCCAGGTAGCCTGTAAAACTGGGCTTGGGATTCTTCTTCTCCTCGATGGCCGCCAGGTATTGCTCGCTGACGGTGCGCGCCACGGCGGGAGGGTTCTGGCCCAGGACATTGCCGAACTCGGCCTTGGCCCGGTCATAGTCGCCGAGGGCGAAATACGCCCGCGCCAGGTCGAGGCGCGCGCCGGCGAAATTCGGGTTCACGGCCAGCACCCGCTCCAGGGCCAGGGTGGCCCGGTCCGG
>JAGUYQ010000301.1 GCA_020061285.1 Betaproteobacteria bacterium | reverse complement strand
GTATCTGGAAACGGTAGCCCCCCGCTACCACGGCCCCGACGTCACGTCGGAACTGGTAGCCCGGGAGCTGGCCAAGCCCAAGGCCGATACCTTCCTCGACCAAGTGCTGCGCTTCGACGTCACCACCCTGATCGTCGACGACCCGGTGAAACGGGTGGACAACATGACCATGGCCTGGGGCCTGGAAGCCAGGGTCCCCTTCCTCGACCACGAAGTGGTGGAGCTGGCCGCCAAGATGCCCCCTTCCCTGCGCCTCAAGGAAGGGGGCAAGTTTCCCCTCAAAGCCGTCGCACGGGGCCTTATACCGGACAGCGTCATCGACCGGCCCAAGGGCTATTTCCCGGTGCCGGCCCTGAAGTATGTGCGGGGGGACTTTCTCCAGTTCATGCGAGACATCCTACTGTCGGATGCCTGCCTCAAGCGGGGACTCTACCAGCGTCCCTACGTGGAAAAGCTGCTGGCCGAACCCGAATCCCATTTCACCCGCATCCAGGGCAGCAAGCTGTGGCACCTGGCCCTGCTGGAGTACTGGCTGCAACTCAATGTCGATGCGGATTAAGGGGCTGGGGGCCATGCTTTTCCTGTGCGCCTCCGCCGCTTACGGCGCGGACTGGTCGGTGACGGAATTCCAGTACCAGCACGGCGTCCTCGCCTCCCCCGCCTTCGCCGGCAAAACGGATACCCCCACCAATATCTATACCCTTCAGCACGCCAGCGGCTGGGGGTTCGGCGACGTGTTCTTCTTCATCGACAACCTCCACGACAGCCGGCAGGACGGCGCCAACTTCAACGACAACGACTACTACGGCGAGTTGTACGTCAATTTCAGCCTGGGCAAGCTAAGCGGGCAGAAAGTGGGCGCCGGGCCGATCAAGGACGTGGGATTGCTGCTGGGGGTCAATGCGGGGCGGGACGCCAAGGTCCGCAAATACCTGCCGGGCATCAGGCTGTCCTGGGACGTACCCGGCTTCGCCTTTCTCAACACCGACTTCACCGCCTATCTGGACGACAACGCGGGAGCGGCCAAGGGCGGCGCGCCGGCCGAAAGCGACAGCCACATGATCGACGTGAACTGGGCCTACCCCTTCTCGGTCGGCCGCCAATCCTTCAGCATCGAAGGGCACGTGGAGTACATCGGCAAGCGGACCAACGAATTCGGCGCGGAAATCAGCCCGTGGATACTCGCCCAGCCCCAGTTCCGCTGGGACGCGGGGAAGACCCTCTACGGCAAGCCCAAGCAGTTGTTCCTGGGCATCGAATACCAGTACTGGCGCCACAAGCTGGGGGACAAGAGCACCACCGAATCCCGCCCCCAGGCCTTGGTGGTTTGGCGTTTCTAGCCTAGTCCCGCTCCGGGGCATTCGCCCCCTTCATGTAAGGCGCATACTGCTTGTCCATGACGAGAATGTGCTTCAGCAGCCACTCCCCCACCAGAAAGCACATCACATCCGCGGCCATCTTCCGGTCGCCGTTATGAAAGCGTTTCTCCATCTCCTCCACCTGACGCACCAGTTGCTGGTGGACCGCCTTGTGTTCGAGCAACAGCGCCTCGGGGAAATGGTGCTGCTCCATCTGCCGCTCTTCCTCGGCGAAATGGGTGCGCGTGTACTCCACCAGGTCTTTGATGACGCCCTCCAGTTCCCCTTTCGCTTTCCGGGAAAAAATCGCCTCATGGAGGTGATTGACGATCTGGAACATCTTCTGATGCTGATGGTCCAAGGTTTCGCTTTTTACGCTGTACAGCTCATTCCAGTCCACAAAGGCCATGATGTCTTCTCTCTACGTTCTACGGTCTGCATTTATCCGGCTTGGCCGCCGGCTCACTGGATTTCGATGCGCTTCGCAGTACCGCCGCCGGTTTTCTTCAAGGTCACCGTCAGCACGCCGTTCTTATAGCTGGCCGCCGCACTGTCGGCATCGACGCTGGCCGGCAAGGGAATCGCGCGTAGGAAGGAACCGTAGGCCCGCTCCATCACGTGGTAAGTGTCACCCCGGCGCTCCCGTTCCATCTTTTTTTCGCCACGAATGACCAGGGTATTGCCCTCGATGGCGATGTCGCAGTCCGCCTTCTCCATCCCCGGCAGTTCCAGGCGTACCTGCACGTCAACGTCCGATTCCACCACCTCCCCCGCCAGCAGGCCCCAGCGAGGAAAGTCCAGTGCCCCGCTCTCTTCTTCCTTGCCGTGGGCAAAATGCGTCAAGGCGCTGTTGCCCCGGCTCAATATCTCGCGCCACCCCTCGGACAGGTTTTCCCACGCCCGGTTCAACTCGCGCCCCACTTCCTTGCCGACCTTTCTCAATGATTCCAGCATGGCCATCCCCCTCTTTCTAACAGTAGTATTACTACTCAGTCTAGGCGGGGGTGCAGGAAAATCAATACAGGTAGCGTGGTACAATTCAAGCCCTCGGATGGACTCTTTTCCTGCATGAAACTCTACGGCATCCCCAACTGCGACACCGTGAAAAAAGCCCGCGCCTGGCTCGCCGCCCAAGGAGTGGAAGTGCCCTTCCACGACTTCAAGAAAGCGGGTGTGGACGAAACCCTGCTGCGGGGTTGGATGGCCCAGGCAGGCTGGGAAAAGTTGCTCAACCGCCAAGGCACCACCTGGCGCAAGCTGCCCGACGACATCAAACAGGGCACCACCGGCGAAACCGCCGCCATCGCCCTCATGCTGGCAAACCCCAGCCTCATCAAGCGCCCGGTGCTGGAGCTGGAAGGCCATGTTTACGTGGGCTTCGACGAGCCCACCTACGCCCGCCTGTTCAACCGCCAACGGATTTCCCCATGACCGCCACCCTCGACCTCGCCCAAGCCCTCCTTGCCCTGCGCTCCGTCACCCCCGACGACAACGGCTGCCAGGACCTCCTCGCCGACCGCTTGCATAAACTCGGCTTCAAGATCGAAAAAATGCGCTTCGGCCCCGTGGACAACCTCTGGGCCCGCTGGGGCGAAGCCCGCCCCCTGGTGTGCTTCGCCGGCCATACCGACGTGGTGCCCAGCGGCCCGGTGGAAAAATGGGGCAGCGATCCCTTCACCCCCACCCTCCGCGACGGCAAGCTCTACGCCCGGGGCGCGGCGGATATGAAAACCTCCATCGCCGCCTTCGTCACCGCCACCGAGCGATTCCTCGCCGAACATCCCCAGCCCAAGGGCTCCATCGCCCTCCTCATCACCTCCGACGAGGAAGGGGACGCCATCGACGGCACCGAGAAAGTGGTGCAGGCCCTCCAGGCCCGCAACGAGGGCATGGACTACTGCATCGTCGGCGAACCCACCTGCGTGGCCAAGCTGGGGGACACCCTGAAGAACGGCCGCCGCGGCTCCCTCTCCGGCAGCCTGACGGTGAAGGGCGTCCAGGGCCACATCGCCTATCCCCACTTGGCGAAGAACCCCATCCACCAAGCCGCCCCGGCCATCGCCGAATTGGCCGCCGCCACCTGGGACCAGGGCAACGACTACTTCCCCCCCACCACCTGGCAGATTTCCAACATCCACGGCGGCACCGGCGCCACCAACGTGATTCCGGGGGAAGTCAAAATCGAGTTCAACTTCCGCTTCTCCACCGCCAGCACCCAGGAAGGCCTGCAAGAAAAGGTCCACGCCATCCTCGACAAGCACGGCCTGGACTACGACCTCCAATGGTCCCTCACCGGCAAGCCCTACCTCACCCCCAAGGGCACCCTGGTGGATGCGCTGTCCGACGCCATCCGCACCGTCACCGGCCGGGAAACCGAGCTCTCCACCTCCGGCGGCACTTCCGACGGGCGCTTCATCGCCGACATCTGCCCCCAGGTGGTGGAAATCGGCCCCCTCAACGCCACCATCCACAAGATCGACGAGCACATCGACGTGGCGGACATCGAACCCCTGTCGGAAATCTACCGCCAAACCCTGGTGAACCTGCTAACCTGATATCGATAAGAAAACCGAGGGGAACATGGACAACCTGTTCAACGAAGCCCGCGCCACCCTGCGCACCGTGCGGGACCTGCTGCGCTTTGCCATCAGCCGCTTCAACGAAGGGGCGGTGTTCTTCGGCCACGGCAGCGACAACGCCCATGACGAAGCCGCCTACCTGATCCTCTACTCCCTCCACCTGCCGCCGGGCCTGCTCGACCCCTACCTGGACGCCCGCCTCACCCCCGGCGAAGTGGCCGCCGCCCTGGACCTCGTCGAGCGCCGCATCAAGGACCGGGTGCCCGCCTCCTACCTCACCCACGAAGCCTGGCTGGGGGACTACAAGTTCTACGTGGACGAGCGGGTGATCGTGCCCCGCTCCTTCATCGCCGAACTGCTGTTCGAGCAGCTCACCCCCTGGGTGGAGGACCCGGCCCGCGTCACCCGCGCCCTGGACCTGTGCACCGGCAGCGGCTGTCTCGCCATCCTGAT
>JAGUYQ010000329.1 GCA_020061285.1 Betaproteobacteria bacterium | reverse complement strand
GGACATCCGCATCAACAAGGCCATGGGCGAATACGGCGCCGCCTGCCTGCCCGACGGCGCCCGTGTGCTCACCCACTGCAACGCCGGCGCCTTGGCCACCGCTGGCCACGGCACCGCCCTGGGCGTCATTCGCTCGGCCCGGGACGCCGGCAAGAAAATCAGCGTCTATGCCGACGAAACCCGCCCCTTCCTCCAGGGCGCCCGCCTCACCGCCTGGGAAATGGTGCAGGAGAACATCCCCGTCACCCTCATCACCGACAACATGGCCGGTTACCTCATGAGCCGGGGCGAAATCGACGCCGTGGTGGTGGGCACCGACCGGGTGGCCGCCAACGGCGATGTGGCCAACAAGATCGGCACCTACATGGTGGCCGTGCTGGCCAAGCGCCACAACATCCCCTTCTACGTCGCCTGCCCCCTCTCCACCATCGACCTCACCATCGAAACCGGCGCCGACATTCCCATCGAAGAGCGCGCCCCGGACGAGGTTACCGGCTACCGGGACTGCCAGTGGGCAGCAGAAGGCGTGCAGGTGCGCAACCCAGCCTTTGACGTGACGCCGGCGGAACTGGTGACGGGGTTGATTACCGAAAAGGGGGTGGTGGAGCAACCGGATCGGGGAAAAGTTAAAAGTTTATTTGGACAAATCTAATTAGATTTATCTGAAAGGAAACGTATATGCCATCTATTTTGACCATTGTGGGGCTTGTTCTTGACGCCATTGGAGCGGGGCTTCTTTTCTGGTTCGGATTCCCATCAAAAATCGACCTTGGAGGTCTCGGAAATAACGACAAAGGTTCAGTTGAGTCTCAACCACTAGCCAAAGTGGGGTTTGCGCTACTCTTTAGTGGATTCGTATTCCAACTCGCTGGGACGCTATGTAATGCTTGAGGGCGTAGGGCGTCCAACAAATCATTCATTGACACCTTGCCCAATTCCAGCATTGCTCCCGGAGTCTCAACCTGCTAGCCTATGCTTTGACATAGGCCACATATTCCAGAAGGAGGCGCCATGAATCCCGAACGCCACGTCCGTCTATTCAAAAACGGCCGCAATCAAGCCCTGCGCATTCCTCGCGAATTCGAGCTACCGGGCGATGAAGCCGTTATCCGCAAGGAAGGCGACCGCTTGATCGTCGAACCGGTAAAGCAAGGTTCCCTGCTGACGCTGCTGGCATCCTGGGAGCCGCTGGGGGAAATCTTTCCTGACATCGACGACTTGCCTCCCCTCGACGAGGTAGACCTCTAGCGTGCCCACCTTGCGTTATCTGCTGGACACCAACGCGCTGTCCGACCTCATCAGGCATCCGACAGGGCCGGTTGCCCGCCGCATTGCGGCGGCGGGGGAAGAGGCCGTTTGCACCAGCATCGTCGTGGCCTGCGAACTGCGTTATGGCGCCGCCAAGAAACAATCCCCCACATTGACGGAACGAATCGAAGCGCTTCTTGGACGAATCACCATCCTTCCCCTGGAAACCGATGCCGATGTCCACTACGCAAAAATCCGGGCACAGTTGCAACGAAGCGGCCAACCCATCGGCCCCAACGACCTTCTCATCGCCGCCCACGCCTTGGCTCTTGGGCTTACCGTCGTAACCGACAACGTGGGCGAATTTTCGAGGGTTCCAGGGCTTTCGATAGAAAACTGGGCAATCGCTGGATAGCCCTAAACCTCCGACTCTTCCCCAGCGATAACCAGTCTGGGCGATTTTCTTCCAAGTCTCTCTTCCAACTGTCTCTGCGTCACCTCCTCCTTCCCCGGCTCCATGTGCACCACCCCCACCTCGGCACTCCCTGTGTAGCGTTCCAGGGCTTGCCTCCACAGGTGCGGCGTCATGTGCCCCCACTCCAGCGCCTGTTCCGGGCTGACGTCGTCGCGGAAGGTGCATTCCAAGAAGATATAACGTAGCTTCGGTAGATTGTTCACCGCCTCCCAGAACGGCTCGCACAGGGTGGTATCGCCGCTGTAGGCGAAGCCACCGGTCTCCCCTTCCACGGCGTAGCCCACCCCCGGTACCGAGTGTCGGGCAGGCAGGGGCGTTACGGTACGGCCGTCGAGGCACAGCGGCTGACCGACGGCGACGGGTGCCAGGACCACCCAGGGATATTCCGGCGTGGGTCTCGCCGTGTAGTCGGGCCAGACGCGGTTGTTGAAAATGCTGTCCTTAAGGGCGGCGAGGGTTTCGGGCAAGGCGTGGACGATCAAGGGACCCGCACGCCGGTCCAACGCGGCATCGGCCAGCATGGGCAGGCAAGCGATATGGTCCAGGTGGGAATGGGTGAGGAAGACGTGCCGGACGGCGGCCATCTGGTCCAGGGTAAGGTCGCCCACGCCGGTGCCGGCGTCGATCAGGATGTCGTCGTCCACCTGGATGGAGACGCTACGCAGGCCGCGGGCGATGCCGCCGGTGGCGCCGAGGATGGTGACTTTCATGGGTGGGAGCCTCCAGTTGACGTCGGTCCCTCATCCCAACCCTCTCCCGAGGGGAGAGGGGGGTAATCTCCCTTCTCCCTCCGGGAGAAGGGCTGGGGATGAGGGACCGCCGCTACGAATTACCGCTGACGTATTTCACTGTAGCGGATTTGCGCCCGGTGCTCGGAAGCCTATTCCCGAACCGTGATGGGCGCCGGCAGAAAGCCCTGGCACTGCCTCTCCGCCATTTTTTCCATGGCCGCTTCGAAGTGGCGGGTAAACGCGGCGGTATCGAACAGCCGCGCCTTTGGCCTCATGCGAGCGGTTTCCGCCTTGAGGGCAGCCAGTTTTTCCGGCGCCAGAAGCAGTTCCAGCGCCCGCTGCCGGTATTCATCGAGGGAATGGGTAATCATCTGCGGCATACCGAAGGCCGTCAGGACGCTCGACGCCATGCGACTGGGGAAGGGTTCCCCCTGGACGGTCAACACCGGCACGCCGGCCCAGAGGGCATCCGCCGCCGTGGTGCCGGCATTGTAGGGCAAGGTGTCGAGAAATAGGTCGGCCAATTGCAGGCGTGCGTAATAATCTTCGGGATCGACGCGGGGAGCGAAGACCAGGCGGTCCGGCCCGATACCGGCTTTTTCCGCCTGGCGCAGCAGGTTATCCCGTGCCCAGTCGTTCTCCGCCAGCAGCCACAGCACGGCCTGCGGCGCTTGGAGCAGCAAGTCCAGCCAGAGGGCAAAGACGGCGGGCTGGATTTTCATGGTCTGGTTGAAGCAGCACAGAACCAGGGCACCCTCCGGCAGGCCGGCTTCCCGGCGGGATAGCGGTGGGGCCAGCATGGCGCGGCTGTTGACCTGATACCAGGGAAGGCGGACTAGTTTTTCCGCGTAATGGGCCTCGCTGCCCGGTGGCGTCAAGCAATTGTCGCTAATCAGATAGTCCAGAACGCCGCCGCCCAGGGTGCCCAGATAGCCGAGGTAGCCCACCTGGATGGGTGCCGGACGCAGGGCCAGGATTTCCGGCCGCGCCCCCTGGGTGTAGCCGGCCAAGTCGATGAGAATATCCACCCCGTCGCCGCGTATCGCTTGGGCCGCTTCCAGGGCCGACAGCCCGGACAAATCGCGGAATACATCGCAGGCGACTTCGATGCGCTGACGAAGGCGACTGCCGTCGCCGGGGCCGATGCTGTAGCCGTGGACCTGGAAACGGGAGCGGTCATGGCGCTCGAACAGTCCCACCGCCAGCAGCGATACCGGGTGAAGGCGAAAATCCGGCGACAGGTAGCCGACCCGGAGCATGCCCGCCGGCATTCGGCTCGGCGCCGCTTGACGCAATTCGCCAGCAGCCTCTGCCAGGGGCGCCAGACGGCTGGCCGCCCAGTGTTCCGCGCACAGTCGCTGCTCGTCGGCGGTGGAAAAGATGGTGGAAAATGAAAACGGGCTCACGCCGTAGCCCCGTCCTTCCCTGACCGCGGCGCGCACCTGTTGAGCGAGCGCGTCCATGGACTCGTCCCAATCGGCGATGTTCAAGCGGTGGTGCAGCAAATTCATGGCCGCCATGGCGTTGCCCGGTTCGATGGCCAATGCCTGTCGATACAAGGCGATGGCTTGCGGAAATGCCTTTTGCTCGGCGCTCAGATTCGCCAGGTTGTTAAGGGCGAGGCCATGGGCGGGGTTCTGCTCGATGGCCCGCCGATAGCAGGCCTCAGCTTCATCGTGCCGCTTCTGGGCTTGGGCGACCAGGCCGAGATTGTTCCAGGCATCGGCAAAGTTTTCCTGCAACTGCAACGCCCGCTCAAGGCACAAGCGTGCATCGTCCTGATGGTCGAGCTGGTGCAGAACCAGGCCAAGATTGGCCCAGGCTCCCGCGAAGGCGGGGTCATGCTCGATGGCCTGCTGGTAGCTCGCCGCCGCCGCGGCGAGATTACCCGCCCCGCGCAGGACCTCCCCCAAGTTGCTATGGAAAACGGCCATACCGGGCCGCAACGTGATTGCCCGTTCGATCAACTCGCGGGCCAGCGCGCCCTTCCCCTGCTGATGGGCGGCGACACCCAGGAGATGCAGGGCATCGGGGTGATTCGGGTTTTTCTCCAGAATCCGCCGGTACAGGGCTTCCGCTTCATTGAGGCGCCCTGCCTGGTGCAGGCTGATGGCGTGATCGAGCAGTTGTGTATCGGAAGACATACTTTTGCGGGCTGGCTACTCGGACAGGGCTGACCGTGTTTCCACCTTGCGCGCTCTCCTCTTTCGCATGGCTGGGGCTAACCGGGAAAATGCTCCGCCGCCAATTGCCTGACCACCTCTTCGCTAACCGGAATTTTCGTTGCCACGGCCCACAGGTCGAAGAATGGCGCATAGCCCCGCGACATGCTGGCCATATCCTGGAATCCATTGGCCATAAGGGTGCCGACCAGCGCCTTCAAGGTAAAGCCGCACTTGTGCGCCATGTAGAGATGGCCCGCCGCCAACATGGGGCGGTAACCGTAAAGGATATCGATCGGTGCGACCGGCCCGGCTGAAGACGTGTAAGCCACATCGGTCAGCTTATCTTCCGCAATGAGTTGCGCTACCGACTGCAAGTCCGGGCAGGTCAGCACCAGGAAGCCCGAGGGCTTCAGCACCCGCCTGAACTCCAGAAGCGCTATCTGCACCTCGTGGGCATAAAGATGCTCGATGTTGTGGGAAGAAAAGATGGCATCGACGCTTTCATCGGCAACCGCCGACATATCGAGCATGGTACCGACGATATCGGGCTGAACGGACGGATCGATATCGAAGCGTATCTCCCGCCACTCCGGGGTATTGAACCCACGGGTTGTGTCGCCTTGATGTCTTTGGCCACAACCGATGTGGAGAAAGCTTTTCATCACCGCTCCCTTTGCAAATAGTCCCCTACGGCCATAAAAAAACGGGCCTGAATAGGGCCCGTTTTTTTGCGGTAGCAGTCACTTATACGCGCTTGAACACCAAGCTGCCGTTGGTGCCGCCGAAGCCGAAGTTGTTTTTCAGCGCCACGTCGATCTTCATTTCACGAGCGTTGTTGGCACAGTAGTCCAAGTCGCACTCCGGGTCCTGCTCGAAGATGTTGATGGTGGGCGGCGAAACCTGGTGATGCACGGCCAGGATGGAGAACACCGATTCCAAGCCGCCCGCGCCGCCCAGGAGGTGGCCGGTCATGGACTTGGTGGAATTGACCACCAGCTTGTAGGCGGCGTCGCCGAAAGCCAGCTTGATGGCGTCGGTTTCGTTCTTGTCCCCCAGTGGGGTGGAAGTACCGTGGGCGTTGACGTACTGCACCTGGTCCGGGTTGACGCCTGCATCGCGCATGGCATTGGCCATGGAACGCCTGGGGCCGTCGGTATCCGGCGCGGTCATGTGGAAAGCGTCGCCGCTCATGCCGAAGCCCGCCAGCTCGGCGTAAATCTTGGCACCGCGTGCCTTGGCGTGTTCGTATTCCTCCAGCACCATCACCCCTGCGCCCTCGCCCAGCACGAAGCCGTCGCGGCCTTTGTCCCAGGGACGGCTGGCGGTGGCGGGATCGTCGTTGCGGGTGGACAGCGCCTTTGCAGCGGAGAAGCCGCCGATGGCCAGGGGCGATACGGTGGACTCGGCGCCGCCGCAGATCATCACGTCGGCATCACCGTAGGCGATGGTCCGGGCGCTAAGACCGATGGCGTGGAGGCCGGTGGTGCAGGCGGTGACCACGGCCAGATTCGGGCCCTTCATGCCGAACATGATCGACAGGTTGCCGGAGATCATGTTGATGATGGTGCCGGGGATGAAGAACGGCGAAATCTTGCGCGGCCCCCCCTCCAGGAAGGTTCCGTGGGTTTCTTCGATCATCGGCAAGCCGCCGATGCCGGAACCGATATTGACGCCGATGCGCTCGGCGTTCTCCGGCGTCACTTCCAGACCCGAGTCCTTGACGGCCTCGATGCCCGCCGCCATGCCGTAATGGATGAAGGTATCCATGCGGCGCGCATCCTTGGCGGAAAGGTACTGGGTGACATCGAACCCCTTAACCTCCCCGGCCACCTGGGAGGCGAAGCTGGAGGCGTCGAAGCGGGTGATGCGGGTGATACCGGATTTGCCGGCGAGGAGGTTGGACCAGGCCTCGCCGACACCAATGCCGACGGGCGAAACAACGCCCAAGCCGGTGATAACTACTCTGCGTCGGGACAAAACAACTCCGTTAAGCGATATGCGGAATGGTTTGATGCGGTTGGATTACTTGAGGTGGGCGTTGATGTAATCGACGGCCTGCTTCACGGTGGTGATCTTTTCCGCTTCTTCGTCGGGGATTTCGCAGTCGAACTCTTCTTCGAGTGCCATCACCAGCTCAACGGTGTCCAAGGAATCCGCGCCGAGGTCGTCCACGAAGGAGGACTCGCTCTTCACTTCGGCTTCGCTGACGCCCAGTTGCTCGGCCACGATCTTGATGACGCGTTGTTCGATGTTTTCCATCTGTTATTTCCCTTTCAGTTCACTGAGAATGAGGCAAAATCGACGAGATTTTACCAGAGTTTAAGCTTTCAACAAACCGCCGCGCTTTCCGCGCGGCGTAGACTTCAGCCCATGTACATGCCGCCGTTGACGTGCAGCGTCTCGCCGGTGATGTATCCGGCCCGGGACGAAGCGAGAAAAGCCACGGCAGCGGCGATGTCCCCCGCCTGGCCCAAGGTGCCGAGGGGTATCTGCTTCAACAGTGCATTACGGTGCTCCTCGGACAGCGCACGGGTCATGTCGGTGTCGATGAAGCCGGGAGCCACGCAGTTGACGGTGATGTTGCGGCTGCCCACCTCCCGCGCCAGGGATTTGGAAAAGCCGATGATACCGGCCTTAGCGGCGGCATAGTTGGTTTGGCCGGCGTTGCCCGCCACCCCCACCACCGAGGCGATGCTGACGATACGGCCGTAACGGGCCTTCATCATGCCCTTGAGCACTGCCTGGGACATACGGAATACCGACTTGAGGTTGGTTTCCATGATGTCGTCCCACTCGGCCTCCTTCATGCGCATCAGGAGGTTGTCCCGGGTGATGCCGGCATTATTGACCAGGATCGCCACTTCGCCGAACTGGCCACGAATGGCTTCCAGCACGGTCTCGACCTGGGCAGCATCGGTAACGTTGAGGGCCATGCCTGCCCCTTTCACTCCCGCATCCTTTAGGTAGGCAGAAATCGCTTCCGCGCCGCTGTCGCTGGTGGCGGTGCCGATGACCGTCGCCCCCGCCTTGCCCAGCTCCAGGGCAATCGCCTTGCCGATGCCACGGCTGGCGCCTGTGATCAATGCAATTCGATTATCCACTCTGTCTCTCCCTTGTGTTTATTCGTTACTTGCACAAAACTACTCAAGCAATTAAATCAAAACAGATTTGCTGTCGGCAACCGATGCAGCGTCCGCCAAAGCAAGAGCCTGCACCCGCTCGTCGATGCGCTTGTTAAGTCCCGTCAGCACCTTACCCGGCCCGCATTCGGCAACATGGGTCACGCCACGGTCGGCCAGGGCACGCACGGTCTCCACCCAGCGTACCGGGCTGTAGAGTTGGCGCACCAGGGCATCCTTGATGGCGGCTTCGCCATCATGGGCCGCCACGTCGGCATTGTGCAGCACCGGAATGGCCGGGGCCTTGACCGCGACGGATTGAAGATATTGGGCCAGTTTCTCGGCGGCGGGACGCATCAAGGCGCAGTGGGACGGCACGCTCACCGGCAGGGACAAGGCGCGCTTGGCGCCCTTGGCCTTGGCCAGTTCCATGCCCCGCTCCACGGCCGCCTTGTTACCGGCGATGACTACTTGGCCCGGGGAGTTGAAATTCACCGCCTCCACCACTTCACTTTGAGCCGCTTCGGCGCAGACGGCACGTACCGTATCGTCGTCCAAGCCGAGAATCGCCGCCATGGCGCCGACGCCTTCCGCCACGGCGGATTGCATCACCTCGGCGCGATAGCGTACGAGGGGCAAGGCATCGGCAAAAGCCAGGGAACCCGCCGCCACCAGGGCGGTGTATTCCCCTAGGCTATGGCCAGCCATAAAGGCCGGCGCTACCCCGCCCTGGGCCTGCCAGGCTCGATGGACGGCAAGCCCGGCGGTCAACATCACTGGCTGGGTATTGATGGTTTGATTGAGCGCCTCGGCAGGGCCATCCGCCACCATGGCCCAGATATCCTGCTTGAGCACATCGGAGGCCTCAGCGAAAGTGTCACGCACCGCCGTTAGCTCGCCATAAGCCCCCATCATGCCGACGGATTGGGAGCCCTGACCGGGAAATACGAAAGCGAAACTCATTCCATCTCTCTCGAAAATTATTGTTGTGAATTACCAGCGCACCAATACGGCGCCCCAGGCGAAGCCACCGCCGATGCCTTCCAGCAGCACGGTCTCGCCGGCCTTGATCTTGCCCTCTCTCACCGCGCTGTCCAGCGCCAGGGGGATGGAGGCGGCGGAAGTGTTGCCGTGCTTGTCTAGGGTGACCACCACCCGCTCCATGCTCATGCCCAGCTTCTTCGCCGTGCCCTTGATGATGCGCAGGTTGGCTTGGTGGGGGACCAGCCAATCTACTTCGGACTTATCCATCTTGTTGGCCGCCAGGGCTTCCTCGACAATGGAGTCGAGGACGTTGACGGCGTATTTGAACACCGCTCCGCCGTCCATCACCAGATAGGGGTTGCCGACAATCTTGCCGTTTTCGATGCGGGAAGGGGTTTCCAGCAAGCGGTGCTGGCTGCCGTCGGCATGGAGATGGGTTGAAACGATGCCCGGCTTGTCGCTGGCCTGGAGAATCACCGCCCCGGCGCCATCGCCAAATAGTACACAGGTGTTACGGTCCTGCCAGTCGAGGATGCGTGACATGGTCTCGGCCCCCACCACCAGGGCACATTTGCTCTGGCCGGAACGGATGAACTGATCCGCTACCGAAACCCCGTAAATGAAGCCACTGCATACCGCCTGTACGTCGAAGGCCGGGCAGCCGCGAATGCCGAGTTTTTCCTGTAACAGGCAGGCGGTGCTGGGAAAGACGAAATCGGGGGTGGTAGTGGCCACCACGATAAGGTCGATTTGGTTCGGATCGATACCGGCCGTTTCGATAGCCTTGCGACTGGCGTGGAGGGCCATGTCACTGGTGTTCTCGTCCTCGGCCACGATGTGGCGTTCGCGGATACCGGTGCGCTCAACGATCCATTCGTCGGAGGTCTCCACGATTTTTGCCAGATCGTGGTTGGTCAGCACTTTTTCCGGCAGATAGCCGCCGGTTCCGGTGATTCGGGAATAAATCAAGAATGTGTCCTCTCGTTGCTCAGGATCGCCATCTGGTCGCTGATGCGTCGCAGCACGCCGTTCCTCACCTCCTCCACTGCCCGATCGATGGCGAACTGGAAGGCAAAGGAGTCGGCCGAACCGTGGCTTTTTATCACGATACCCCGCAAGCCCAGCAGACTGGCGCCGTTGTAGCGGCGGTGATCGACCCGCTTCTTGAAGGCGCTCAGGACTGGGAGGGCCAGCAGGCCCATTATCTGGGTGAAAATATTACGCTTGAACTCCTCACGCAGGAAAGTGGCCAGCATCTGGGCCAGGCCTTCGGAGGTTTTCAACGCCACATTGCCGACGAAACCGTCGCACACCACTACATCGGTGGTGCCCTTGTAGATATCATCCCCTTCCACGTTGCCGAAGAAATTGAGATGGCTGGCACGCAGCAATTCCCCTGCCTCCTTGACCACTTCATTGCCCTTGATTTCTTCCTCGCCGATATTGAGCAGGCCGACGGAAGGCGCCTCCTTGTGGTCCACGGCGGCGGCCAACATGGCGCCCATGATGCCGAATTGCAGCAGGTGCTCGGCGGCGCAGTCCACGTTGGCGCCGAGGTCCAGGACATAGGTGTGGCCACGCAAGGTGGGCAGCGTGGTGGCGATGGCCGGGCGCTCGATGCCCGCCAGGGTCTTGAGGACAAAACGGGAAATGGCCATCAAGGCGCCGGTATTGCCGGCGGAGATGCAGGCGTTGGCTTCCCCGGATTTCACCAGGTTGATCGCCACCCGCATGGAGGAATCTTTCTTGTTGCGCATCGCCGACGACAAGGGGTCGTCCATGGTGACGACTTCGCTGGCGTGGTGAATACGCAGGCGAGGGCCGGTAGCGGCGCCACGGGCCTTCAACTCTTTTTCCAGAACGTCCTGGAGACCGACCAGAACGATGTTGACTTCGGAGTCCCGCTTCAGATATTCCAGGGCGGCGGGCACGGTAACGTGCGCGCCATGGTCGCCGCCCATGGCGTCAATCGCGACGGTGATATCCATTTATGTCAGTGTCCGGCAACTGGTCCGCACATGAAGATGCCGGACAAGGCGTTATTCGCCTTTGCTGCGAACGACTTTACGGCCCTTGTAGTACCCGTTGGGGCTAATGTGATGGCGCAGATGCACTTCACCGGTGGTGGGTTCCACAGCCAGGGGCGGGTTGGTCAGAAAATCGTGGGCACGGTGCATGCCACGCTTGGAAGGGGATTTTTTGTTCTGCTGAACAGCCATGATTACTCCTTAATGTATAAAACGTCAGTATTACTTCTTTAATGCCGCCAAGGCGCTGAAGGCATTGCTTTTCGGTTGTGCCGGGACCTTGCCGGCGTCACCACACCCGCCTTCGGGATGCTTGGGCGACATGGGCATCTCCAGCAGAATATCCTCCTCCACCAAAGACACCACGTCCATTTCTTTGTCCGCGACAATCGTATCCACCGCCTCGGATTCTTCCTCGACCGGCTTGAGACCGTTTTCATCGGCCACCAGTTCCAACTCCGTCTCCGTCGCCAGAGGATATTCCATCTCCTCAAGGCAACGTTGGCATACCATCCGAAGACTGCCCTGCAACTTGATTTGCAGCACGGGCTTGCCTGCTTCATTTATCCGCCCGGAAAGTTCATAATGAACCTCTCCGTCGCGGGAGGAAAGCAGGCCGCTCACACGGGGCAAAGCCGCCACGGAAACCTTACCGCGCAGCGTTCCGCCTTTCCGGGCGAACTCCAGACTGTTGATGACCGGCTGTTCAGACATTGGGCGCGCATGATACAATTCTTGGCTTTGGCTGTCAAAAAAGGTTGAGAAACAGGGCTCGAATCCCCGTTTCCCCCTGGGTCGAATCACGGTAACCATATTTACGAGATTTAGGCTTCTCTCAAATGATCAAAAAAATCTTAATTGCCAACCGGGGCGAAATCGCGGTGCGCATCGTGCGCGCCTGCGCCGAAATGGGCATCAAATCGGTGGCGATTTACACCGATGCCGACCGGCACGCTCTGCACGTCAAGAAAGCCGACGAAGCCTACAACATCGGTTCCGATCCGGTGATCGGCTACCTGAATGCCCATAATATCGTCAACCTGGCGGTCGCTTCCGGCTGCGACGCCCTTCACCCCGGCTACGGCTTCCTGTCCGAAAACCCGGTGCTGGCCGAAATTTGCGCCCGCCGCGGCATTCGTTTCATCGGCCCCTCCTCCGAGGTTATCCGCCAGATGGGCGACAAGATCGAGGCCCGCAAAGCCATGATCAAGGCCGGCATCCCGGTGATTCCCGGCAGCGACGGCAACCTGGCCAACGTGGAAGAAGCACGCCTGCTGGCCAACAAAATCGGCTATCCCGTGATGCTGAAAGCCACCAACGGCGGCGGCGGCCGCGGCATTCGCCGTTGCAACAGCGAAGACGAACTGATCCGCAACTACGAGCGTGTGGTTTCCGAGGCCGCCAAGGCTTTCGGCAAGCCGGAAGTGTTCCTGGAAAAGTGCGTGGTCAACCCCAAGCACATCGAAGTGCAGGTGCTGGCGGACAGCAAGGGCAACGCGGTTCACCTGTTCGAACGCGACTGTTCCATTCAGCGCCGCAACCAGAAACTGATCGAGATCGCCCCCTCTCCCCAGCTTACCCGCGCCCAGCGTGATTATATCGGCGGCCTCGCCGTGCAGGCGGCCAAAACCGTGGGTTACGAAAATGCCGGTACGGTGGAATTCCTGCTGGATTCCGACAATAACTTCTACTTCATGGAGATGAATACCCGCTTGCAGGTGGAGCATACCGTCACCGAGCAAATCACCGGCATCGACATCGTCCAGGAGCAGATTCGCGTCGCCAGCGGCCTGCCGCTGCAATACAAGCAATCCGAAATCACTTACAACGGTTTCGCCATGGAGTTCCGCATCAACGCGGAGGACCCGCAAAACGGCTTCCTGCCCAGCTTCGGTCGGGTCACCCGTTACTATGCCCCCGGCGGTCCCGGCGTGCGTACCGATGCGGCCATGTACACCGGCTACGTCATTCCCCCTTATTACGACTCCATGTGCGCCAAGCTGACGGTATGGAATCTGACCTGGGAAAGCGCCATCGAGCGCGGACTGCGGGCTCTCTCCGACATGACGGTGTACGGGGTCAAGACCACGATTCCTTATTACAAGGAAATCCTGAAGAATAACGAGTTCCGCAGCGGCCGTTTCAACACCAGCTTCGTGGAGGCCCATCCCGAACTGGCCAACTACACCATCCGCCGCCCGCCGGAATTGTTGGCGGCAGCCATTGCGGCAGCCATTGCGGCCCATGAGGGCATATAATATTCCGGTGCGCACCGCTAACGGCAAAGCATCCCAATAATTCAATTACGTAGGTTGGAGTATGGCAAAAGTCTACATTTCCGAATTGGTGTTACGCGACGGTCACCAGTCGCTGATCGCAACCCGCATGCGCACCGAAGACATGCTGCCCATTTGCGGCAAGCTCGACAGCGTCGGCTTCTGGTCCCTGGAAGCTTGGGGCGGCGCCACTTTCGACTCCTGCGTCCGTTTCTTGCGCGAGGACCCCTGGGAGCGTCTGCGCAAACTGCGCAGCGCCCTGCCCAACACCCGCATCCAGATGCTACTGCGGGGCCAGAACCTGCTTGGCTACCGCCACTACTCCGACGACGTGGTCCGGGCCTTCGTGCAGAAATCCGCCGACAACGGCGTGGACGTGTTCCGCGTCTTTGACGCCATGAACGACCTGCGCAACATGCAGGTCTCCATCGAGGCGGTGAAAAAGGCCGGCAAGACCGCCGAGGGCGCCCTCAGTTACACCACCAGCCCGGTGCACGACATCCCCTATTTCGTCCAGATGGCCAAGAACCTGGAAGCCATGGGCTGCGATACCCTGGCGATCAAGGACATGGCCGGCCTGCTGACGCCTTATACCACCGGCGAACTGGTGAAGGCCCTCAAGGCCGCGGTGAACATGCCCATTCATTTGCACAGCCATGCCACCTCCGGCCTCTCCGCCATGTGCTTCCTCAAGGGCGTGGAAGCGGGGGCGACCATTCTCGACACCTGCAACTCCTCCTTCGGCGAAGGCGCCAGCCATTCCTCCACCGAAAGCATCGTCGCTGCCCTGGCGGGAACCGAGTACGACACGGGGATATCCTTGCCCCTCTTGCAGGAAATCACCGCCTACTTCCGCGAAGTGCGGAAAAAATACTGGCAATTC
>JAGUYQ010000033.1 GCA_020061285.1 Betaproteobacteria bacterium | reverse complement strand
TGACCAACCAGAGCGGCACCGCCTACCGCAACGCCAAGCTGCAACTGGTGGCGGGGGACGTGAACCGGGTGCGGGAGGAGGCCGACTTCGCCTTGGCGCGGGGCGCACCCATGGCCGCCATGGCCCCGGCGCCGAAGATGAAGGAGGAGGGGCTGTTCGAGTATCACCTCTACACCCTGGACCGGCCCACCTCCCTGGCGGAGAACCAGACCAAGCAGGTGGCGCTGTTGTCGGCGGGACAGATTCCGGTGAAGAAGGAATTTCTCCTGCGGGGTGCGGATTACTATTACCGCGGCAGCGTAGGGGACATCGGCCAGAAGCTGAAAGTGGGCGTGTTCGTGGAGTTCGACAACGCCGGCCAAGGCCTCGGGGTGCCGCTGCCCAAGGGCATCGTGCGGGTATACAAGAAGGATTCCGCCGGCAACGCCCAGTTCGTGGGGGAAGACCGCATCGACCACACGCCGAAGAACGAGAAGGTGCGCCTCAAGCTGGGGGAGGCCTTCGACGTGACGGCGGACAAGAAGCAGACGGATTTCCAGAAGCTCTCCGGCACCAGTCGCTACAACTACGTCTTCGAGGAGGCTTTCCAGGTGGTGCTGAAGAACGCCAAGGACGAGGCGGTGACGGTGAAGGTGCTGGAGCCGATTCCCGGGGACTGGGAAATGCTTTCGGAAAGCCAGTCCCACGCCAAGGAGGCGGCCAATGCCGCCGCCTGGAAGGTCGCCGTGCCGGCCAACGGCAAGGCGACCCTCAACTACCGGGTGCGTGTCCGGTACTGATCAGGCTTCGACGGCGTATTCCGCCATCAGCACGTGGCTGCCGCCGGGGGCCACGGTAACCGTGTCGTCCAGGGCGTTGGCGGCTTCCACGCAGAGCATGCGGCGGTAGCCGTCGTCCCCCATGTCGCCGAATTTCGCCCCCTTTTCCGCCCACGGGTTCCATACCACGGTGGAGCCGCTACCGCTCTTGGCGACGCGGATGCGGCGCTTCAGGCCGGGGTCGTGGATGACGCAGGTGGTGGTGGTGCCGAGGTAGACCCGGTCCACTTCGCCGGCGAAGGTGACGGCGCCTTCCTGCGCCTTGCGGGCGCCGCCGTCCACCTTGTCGAGAAAGGTGCCGCTCTCCAGGCCGGACACCGATACGGCGCCGATGTCGCTCACCTGGAAATAGGTGTGCAGGGCCTCGCTGAGGGTGAAGACCTGGTCGCCCAGGTTGCGGGTGGTCAGTTCGATGCGCAGGGCCGCACCGACGGTGACGGTGAGGCTGAGTTCGGCCCGGTGGGGCCACCAGCGGGCGGTTTCCTCGTCCTGCACCAGTTGCAGGGTGAGGCGGGTGGCGCCGTCGGCCAGGCGTTCGCTGGACACCGCTTGCCAGGGCTTGTTGCGGGCGAAGCCGTGGGCGGGGAAGGTGCTCTCGCTCTCGTGGGGGCCGAACCAGGGCCAGCACACGGGCACTCCGCCGCGTAGGGATTTGCCGGGAATGTATTTGGCCTGGGGGCTCAGCCAGACCACGGGTTCCTGTCCCTGGGGCACCCAGGTGAGTATTTGGCCGCCCTCCAGGGCGATGACGGCCTTGCCCCAGCGGTTAGTGATTTCCGCCAGGGTCGGGCCGTTGTCGGCGCGGATGAAGCGCAGTTCTCCTTCCAGGGCATGGCGGCTGTTCAGCAGGTCGAGATCGGGCAGGGACATGGCGCTCTCTTGTCGATGGTTAAAGGGGATGGGGGTCAGTTTTCCTGGCGGAAGATGTCCACGACTTCTTCCTCGAATTCGGTCAGCCCGTCGAGGCCAAGGCCGAGCTCTTCCAGCGCTTGGTCGCGCATTTCGTACCATTGAGTTTCCTGCAGGCCGGAAATCTTGTGGTAGAGGTGCCGCGCCATTTGCAGGATGGACACCAGGGTGATGGCGGTGTGGCCCATGTGCAGGCGGTCATGGTGGTAGCGCACGGCCTGGCAGACGAAATCCGGCAGGTTCCAGTGGCGGGCAACCAGATAACCCACCACCGTGTGGTCGGTGCTGAGGCAGCGGTCCTCCTCGCGGAAATCGGGCCAGTTATGGCCTTCGCCGAGGCGGAAGGCCTTGCAGTAGCCGGGGAAGCGCTGCATCAGGATAGGCACGCCGCATTCGTGGAACAGGCCCGCCATGTAGGCCTGGTCGGGGGATATGTTGCAGGCGGAAGCCCTGCCGGCGATGATGGAAGAGAGGGCGGCGATATCGCCGGAGCGCTCCCAGAACTTCAGATACGCCGCTTCCTGGCCGCCGATGGCTTGGCGCAGGGCGACGCTTTTGACGATGTTCATCACCTGGTTGATGCCCAACACGACCAGGGCCTTGCCGATGTTATCGATGGGGCGGGAAAGGCCGTAGAAAGGGGAGTTTACCGTCTTGAATACCACCGCGCAGAGTCCCGTGTCCTGACGGATCAGGTTGGCGATGGCGTTGGTGTCGTCGTCGTCGGAGTTGAGCAGCGTTTCGATCTCGGCCAGGATGCTCGGCCGAGGGGGGATATGGATGCCGTTCTTGAGCAACTCGTCGAACTGTTTTTGTTCTTCAGAGGTAAGTTGTTTGGCGCTCATGGTGTTCTTTTTACCCGGGGCAGCCGAAATTATAATGCTTGCGGAGAGGGTGGCGCACCTCCCAAGTGCAGGACAGCCCGGCGGGGAAGGTCGCCAGGTCCCCTGCACGGATTTCCACCGCCGCGCCGCCGTCGGGAGTGACGGCCACCTCCCCTTCCAGTACGTAACAGGTTTCGGCGCAGTCGTAGGTCCACGGGAAAACCGACACCTCCTTGGACCACACCGGCCAGTCGTGCACGCCCAATCGCTCCAGGCGTTCGGCGGAGGGCGCGCGCTCGACGACGATGGTCATTTGCGCAGGGCTTTCCAGTAATTGATCAGGCCGTTGGTGGAGCTATCGTGGGCGGCGATTTTCTTCGTGCCCCCCAGTTCCGGCAGGATCGCCTTGGCCAACTGCTTGCCCAATTCCACGCCCCATTGGTCGAAGGAGTTGACGTTCCACACCACCCCCTGGACGAACACCTTGTGCTCGTAGAGG
>JAGUYQ010000204.1 GCA_020061285.1 Betaproteobacteria bacterium | reverse complement strand
TCGCGCTCGTGGCGGTCCTTGATTTTCAGCATCTGGGGGCCGAACACCTCCCAGCGCCCGGTCTCCTGCCACAACTCGGCAGGGATCACGGCGGGCATCAGCAACTCCACCGCGCCGGCGCGGTTCATCTCCTCCCGCACCACCGCCTCCACCTTGCGCAACACCTTCAGCCCCAGGGGCATCCAGGTGTAGAGGCCGGAGCCCAGGCGCTTGATGAGGCCGGCCCGCAGCATCAGCTTGTGGCTCACCAGTTCGGCTTCGGAGGGAGCCTCCTTGAGGGTGGAGAGGAAAAATCGGGTTACGCGCATGTTTTAATTCCGGAAAATCAGGTGAGGGTAAAGTCGGCCATTCTACCGCTAAACCCGTCTGCCGTCAGGGGGACGGGGCCGTTATAATGGCGACCGGAACAATATTTATGTTGGTGAACCTGATCATGGGCCTTTTTTCCCGCCGCCGCATCCACAAGGCCGTGGACCGCAATGGGCAAGTGGATATCAGCGAGGAGAACGGGGTCCGCTCCCTGCACCTCGGCAGCCGCACGGTGCAGAGTGCCATGCGCGTCAACCGCCCCTACGACCTGGAGGTGGAATACACCCGGCGCATGATGGCCTTCCTCCTGTTCCATCCCGAGCCCCGCGACCTGTTGCTGGTGGGGCTGGGCGGCGGCTCCCTATCCAAGTTCGTCCATCACCATTTTCCCCGCAGCCGCGCCGTGACGGTGGAAATCAACCCCCAGGTGGTGGCCGCGGCCCGCGCCTATTTCCACCTGCCCGCCGACGACGAGCGTTTTTCGGTGGTCCAGGCGGACGGTGCCCATTACGTCGCCGAGCACCCGGAGTGCTGCGACGTGCTGCTGCTGGACGGCTACGATGAGCAGTCCCAGGTGGAATCCCTGGCCAGCCAGGACTTCTACGATCGCTGTTTCCAGGCCCTCAAGCCGGACGGCATCCTGTCGGTCAACCTGTGGGGCAGCGACCCCCGCTTTGAAATCTATTTCGAGCGCATCGGCAAGAGTTTCGGCGGCTTGGCGCTGATGCTGCCCTCCCTCTCCCGGGGCAATATCGTGGTCCTCGCCTTCAAGCGCTCTCCCGGCACCCCGCGCTGGTCCGACCTGCGGGAACGGGCGAAGGAACTGGAACAGCGCTACGGACTGGAGTTCCTCAAGTTCGTCGAAGGCTTGCGGGACAACAATCCCCACACCGAGAAGCGCCTCCTGATCTAAATCTAGCCTCCTGTTTTACCGAACTTTTTGCCGGACGAGGGGCCCTGATTCGCCATTTGTCAATGGCTTCAAATAGTGTAAGAAATGTGCAAGAATCGTTCCCAGTCAAAAATTGGGTAATTTTCAGCATGATCGACAAGGACGGCTATCGCCCCAATGTCGGCATTATCTTGTGTAATGCCAAAAACGAGGTGTTCTGGGGCAAGCGCATCCGGGAACATTCTTGGCAGTTTCCCCAGGGGGGCATCAAGCAGGGGGAATCGCCCGAACAGGCGATGTACCGGGAGTTGCACGAGGAAGTGGGGCTGCACCCCCATCACGTCAAAATTCTCGGCCGCACCAAGGATTGGCTGCGCTACGAGGTTCCCGAGCAGTGGGTCAAGCGGGAGTGGCGCGGCAGCTACAAGGGACAAAAGCAGATATGGTATCTGCTGCGCCTGGTCGGCCGCGACTGCGACGTTTCCCTGCGCGCCACCAAGCATCCCGAATTCGACGCCTGGCGTTGGAACAATTACTGGGTTCCCTTGGACATGGTGATCGAATTCAAGCGCGATGTGTATCAGCGCGCCCTCTCCGAGCTGGAACACCACCTTCACCTCGGCGTCCGCCGCCCCCAGCATTCCGCGTAAAAAACGCGGGGAGGTCACCCTGCCCGCGTTTCACACGTCCTTCCATTTGCGCCATCCCCCATCCGGAATGCGATGGAGAACGGCCAAGGTTTATTTCTCTTTGCTCGCTTTGACATACATGTAGACCGACCAGACCGCGACCACCAGGATCGCCCCCACCACCGTCACGATGGACATAATTCCGATTTGAGACCCCAAAAGCACCTTCAGCATAATCACCTCCGCGTGTTTCAAAGAAATTATCGGGAAAACCTTATCGTCACTACGGGTTTAATTTTAGCAAAGTCTTATGCTTTGTGAAGCCCTTTGATTGAACAGGGTTTCAGGTTGACCATAGTAAAAATTTTTAACTCCATCCAAATTACTTGTGCCACTTCCCCCCGCCGGACATTGACGCTCCCAAGCATCTTTGGAACTATAGGAACTGTCCGCAAGCCGGCATCTTCGACGTGCTTCACATATAAATAACGCTCGACTAGGAGGAGAATCATGGACGTCGTCTATCAGCCCCTTTCCTCGGCTGCCCTGCAACAAGGCGCCACTTTTTACCAGCCGGACCAAACCCTGCCGGACCAGGTCAACATGGATGACCATGCCATCAATGTCATGACGGACTTGAGAAAGGTTCCCGCCGTCACCATCATTGAAACCGCCACCATCGACCAGGCCAACAACCGCATGATTGCCCGTGGCGTGCGTCTGCTGTTCGTGATGAACTGCCATTACCACATCGTGGGCATCGTCACCGCCACCGACCTGCTGGGGGAAAAGCCCATGCAGCATATTCAGAAGCACGGCGGCACTCGCTTCGAGATCATGGCGCGGGACATCATGACGCCCCAGGAGAAATTGGAAGTCCTGGAAATGGCCGACGTGGAAACCGCCCGTGTCGGCAACGTGGTCGCCACCTTGAAAAACGCCGGGCGCCAACATGCCCTCGTGGTGGACCACGGCGGCCAGGACGGACAGCAGATCGTG
>JAGUYQ010000007.1 GCA_020061285.1 Betaproteobacteria bacterium | reverse complement strand
TGCAGGGGGCCGATGAAATGCCACTCGATGGGCAGGTCGGCCAGGGCCTCGATTTTCCCCAGGCACTCTTGCAGGTAATTCTCGCCGAAGGCCCGCTGGCCGGCGGCATGGGCGGCACGCAGGGTTTCCGGCGGGTGGGTCTTGCTCACCGCCAGCAGGGAAACGCTACCCGGCGGACGGCCGCAGGCGGTTTCCGCCGCGGCGATACGCCGTTTGACAGATTCCAGGGCGCTGGCTATCGTTTCCACTTGACGTCCAATCAGGGTTTCCCAAGGGGAGCATTATAAATGGAAATTTCCGACCTCCTGGCCTTCTCGGTCAAGAACAAAGCCTCCGACCTGCACCTGTCCTCCGGGCTGCCGCCGATGATCCGGGTCCACGGCGACGTGCGCCGCATCAACGTGCCCTCCCTGGAACACAAGGACGTCCACGACATGGTGTACGACATCATGAACGACGGCCAGCGCAAGTTCTACGAGGAAAACAAGGAGTGCGACTTCTCCTTCGAGGTCCCCGGCCTGGCCCGCTTCCGGGTCAACGCCTTCGTCCAGAACCGGGGCGCGGCGGCGGTATTCCGGACCATTCCCTCCAAGGTGCTGACCCTGGAGCAGCTCAACGCCCCCGCCATCTTCAAGGAAATCGCCGACCAGCCCCGGGGCATCGTGCTGGTGACCGGCCCCACCGGCTCGGGCAAGTCCACCACCCTGGCGGCCATGGTGGACCACAAGAACGACACCGAATACGGCCACATCCTGACGGTGGAGGACCCGATCGAATTCGTCCACGAAAGCAAGAAGTGCCTGGTCAACCAGCGGGAAGTGGGGCCCCACACCCTGAGCTTCAACAACGCCCTGCGTTCCGCCCTGCGGGAGGACCCGGACGTGATCCTGGTGGGCGAACTGCGGGACCTGGAAACCATCCGCCTGGCGCTGACCGCGGCGGAAACCGGCCACCTGGTGTTCGGCACCCTCCACACCAGCTCGGCAGCCAAGACCATCGACCGGGTGGTGGACGTGTTCCCGGCGGCGGAAAAGGACATGGTGCGCTCCATGCTTTCCGAATCCATCCGCGCCATCATTTCCCAGACCCTGCTCAAGACCAAGGACGGCAGCGGCCGGGTGGCGGCCCACGAGATCATGATCGGCACCCCCGCCATCCGCAACCTGATCCGGGAAAACAAGATCGCCCAGATGTACTCCGCCATCCAGACCGGCCAGAACGTGGGCATGCAGACCCTGGACCAGAACCTGCAACAACTGGTGCAGCGCAACATGGTCAGCCGGGACGAAGCGCGCGGCAAGGCGGCCAACAAGGACCTGTTCGGCTGATTCCAGCCGGTTTATTTAGGAAGCAAAGATGGAACGCTCCCAAGCCACCGAATTCGTACACAACCTGCTCAAGCTGATGCTGACCAAGAAGGCATCGGACTTGTTCATCACCGTGGGCTTTCCCCCGGCGATGAAAATCGACGGCAAGATGACCCCGGTTTCCAACCAGGTGCTCACCGCCGCCCACACCGCCGACATCGCCCGCGCCATCATGAACGACAAGCAGGCGGCGGAATTCGAGGCTTCCAAGGAATGCAACTTCGCCGTCAGCCCGGCGGGCATCGGCCGCTTCCGCGTCAACGCCTTCGTCCAGCAGGCGCGGGTGGGCCTGGTGCTGCGGACCATCACCACCAAGATTCCCAACTTCGACGACCTGGGCCTGCCCCCGGTGCTGAAGGACGTGGCCATGACCAAGCGGGGCCTGGTGATCTTCGTCGGCGGCACCGGCTCGGGCAAATCCACGTCGCTCGCGGCCATGATCGGCTACCGCAACGAAAACAGCTACGGCCACATCATTACCATCGAAGACCCGGTGGAATACGTCCACGAGCACAAGAACTGCATCGTCACCCAGCGGGAGGTGGGGGTGGACACCGATTCCTGGGAGGCCGCCCTGAAGAACACCCTGCGCCAGGCGCCGGACGTGATCCTGATCGGTGAAATCCGCGACCGGGAAACCATGGACCACGCCATCGCCTTCGCCGAAACCGGCCACCTGGCCATGGGCACCCTCCACGCCAACAGCGCCAACCAGGCCCTGGACCGGATCATCAACTTTTTCCCCGAGGAGCGCCGGGCCCAGTTGCTGATGGACCTGTCCCTCAACCTCAAGGCGGTGGTGTCCCAGCGCCTGATTCCGAAGCGGGACGGCAAGGGCCGGGCGGCGGCCATCGAAATCCTCCTCAACTCGCCCCTGATCTCCGACCTGATCTTCAAGGGCGAGGTTCACGGCATCAAGGAAATCATGTCCAAGTCCAACGAGCTGGGCATGCAGACCTTCGACCAGGCCCTGTTCAACCTCTACGAGGCGGACCAGATCACCTACGAGGATGCCTTGCGCAACGCCGACTCCATGAACGACCTGCGCCTGAAGATCAAGCTCCAGGGCAAGGAATCGAAGGAGAAGGACATCATGTCCGGCATCGACCACCTGGACATCCTGTAAAACGCTTCCTCCCGCCGCGGTCGCCGCGCAGCGGCGGGCACCCGGCGAGGATATCCGAAGGTGTATCCCGTTTCGGGGCACCCCCTGAGGGTGCTGAAACTTTCCCATGCCCAACCTCGCCGCCCTTCTCCAGCAACACCTCGCCGCCCCGGACAAGGTGCTCTACCGCCAGTGGCGGGAGGGCGCCTGGCGGGACTTCAGCGCCGGCGACATCGCCGCCCTGGCGGCCCGTTGGCAGGCGGCGTTCCGCAGCCACAGCCTGGAGAAGGGCGACCGCGTCGC
>JAGUYQ010000241.1 GCA_020061285.1 Betaproteobacteria bacterium | reverse complement strand
GCTGGCTTTCGCCCTGGTGGACGATATCGCCGCCAAGGCCAACGCCGATGAACTGTTCTCCTTCGCCGCCAGCGGCTTTCGGGATTTCACCCGCATCGCCGGCAGCAGCCCGGAGATGTGGCGGGACATCTGCCTTGCCAACCGGGAGGCGCTGCTCAAGGAGTTGGATGCCTATCGCAGTCAACTGGAGCGTCTGCACGAGGCCCTGGCCGCCGGGGACGCCGCCACCCTGGAGCAAGTCTTCACCCGCGCCAGCCGGGCGCGCAACGCCTGGGCTGCCGGCCAAGTAACGCCGGTGGCCGAAGAATAAATCACACGACGACCATGGAATTTCTCGACATCTATCCCGCCATCGCCGCCAAGGGCACCGTCAAGCTGCCGGGCTCGAAAAGCATTTCCAATCGTACCCTGCTCTTGGCCGCCCTGGCTGAGGGCGCCACCGAGATTCGCGACCTGCTGGCCTCCGACGATACCGAGCGGATGCTGGAAGCGTTGCAAGTCCTCGGCGTCGCCCTGGAGAAAACCGGCGCCAATGATTACCGCGTGCAAGGGGTGGGCGGCGCCTTCCCGGTGAAGGAAGCCGAGCTGTTCCTGGGCAATGCCGGCACGGCGTTTCGCCCCCTGACCGCCGCCCTGGCCTTGTCCGGCGGCCACTACAAGCTATCCGGCGTGCCGCGCATGCACGAACGCCCCATCGGCGACTTGGTGGAGGCCCTGCGCCAAGCGGGAGCGGATATCCGCTACCTGGGCAACGACGGTTTCCCCCCCCTGGAGATTTTTCCCGCCGATATCCGGCCCGGTACTGTGAAGGTGCGGGGTGACGTTTCCAGCCAGTTCCTCACCGGTCTGCTGATGGCTCTGCCCCTCGCCGGCGAAACCATGACGGTGGAAGTGGTGGGGGAGCTGATTTCCAAGCCCTACATCGAAATCACCCTGGCCCTCATGGCCCGCTTCGGCGTAATCGTGGAACGGGAAGGCTGGCGGCGTTTCGTTATCGAGGGCGGCCAGCGCTACCAGAGCCCTGGAACGATCTTCGTCGAGGGCGATGCCTCGTCGGCTTCCTATTTCCTCGCTGCCGGCGCCGTCGGCGGTGGCCCGGTGCGGGTGGAGGGCGTGGGCCAGGGCAGCATCCAGGGAGACGTGCGCTTCGCCGAGGCCCTGGCGCGAATGGGCGCCGTCATCGACCTGGGCGACAACTGGATCGAGGCCCGCAGGCCCGTTTCCGGCAGGCTCAAGGCCCTGGAGTTGGACTGCAACCACATCCCCGACGCCGCCATGACCCTGGCGGTGGTGGCCCTGTTCGCCGACGGCACCACCACTCTGAAGAATATCGCCAGTTGGCGGGTGAAGGAGACCGACCGCATCGCCGCCATGGCCGCCGAACTGCGCAAGGTGGGTGCCACGGTGGAGGAGGGGGCGGACTATATTCGCGTCACGCCGCCGGCCCGATTGATTCCTAATGCCGCCATCGACACCTACGACGACCACCGCATGGCCATGTGCTTCTCCCTGGTGGCCTTGGGAGGCGTGCCGGTGCGCATCAACGACCCGAAGTGCGTGGCCAAGACCTTCCCCGACTATTTCGAGCGTTTCGCCTCCATCCTCAAGCGGGAGGGCGTGCCGGTGATCGCCATCGACGGGCCGTCGGCCTCGGGCAAGGGCACCATCACCCAGATCGTGGCGGAGCGTCTCGGCTGGCACTACCTGGACAGCGGCGCCATCTACCGCCTCGCCGCCCTGGCGGCGCTGCGTCGGGGACTGTCCCTGGAGGAAGAAGGGCCTCTGGCCGAACTGGGGGAAAAACTGGACGTGCGTTTCGAGGAAGGGGGAATTTTCCTCGACGGCGAGCTGGCGACCGACGCCATCCGCACCGAGGAGGTGGGCAACGCGGCATCGAAAATCGCCGTCTTCCCCCGGCTGCGCTTGGCGCTGCTCGCCCGCCAGCGGGCCTTCCGCCAAGCCCCAGGCTTGGTGGCCGACGGCCGCGACATGGGTTCCACGGTGTTCCCCGATGCGGCGGTGAAGATATTTCTCACCGCCAGCGCCGAGGCCCGCGCGGACCGCCGGTATAAACAGTTGATGGCAAAAGGGATATGTGCTAACCTAGCCGCCATTTTGCAAGACATCAACCAGCGCGACGCCCGCGATGCGGCGCGAAGCGCTGCGCCGCTGCAAAAATGCGCTGACGCGAGCTACCTCGATACCAGCTCCCTCTCCATCGACCAGGTCGTTGCCGAGGTATTGGCACGGTACGAGGCGCTTTCGTCGCAATAATGGTGTCGCGGACCCGCTTCGGGCCGCGGCAGATTTGAATCAACCCCGTCGCAAGGCGGTTTTTACTGGTAACTTTTCAATGACTGCTTCTCCCTCTACCTCCCAAGAAAGTTTCGCCTCCCTGTTCGAAGAAAGCCTCAGCCAAAAGGAAATGCGCATTGGCGAAGTGATCACCGCTGAAGTGGTGCACGTCGACAATGAAGAGGTGATCGTCAACGCC
The DNA here is from genome assembly GCA_020061285.1 of Betaproteobacteria bacterium. Next base: position 2,999 of record JAGUYQ010000241.1, on the reverse strand, counting down.
GGCCTGAAGTCCGAAAGCGTGATCTCCGCCTCCGAATTCCGCAACGACCAGGGTGAAATCGAAGTCAAGCCGGGCGATTTCGTCAAAGTGGCGATCGATGCCCTGGAAGACGGCCACGGCTCCACCAAGCTGTCCCGCGAAAAAGCCAAGCGCATCGCGACCTGGCTGGAACTGGAAGAGGCGATGGAGCAGGGTTCCCTGGTCAACGGCTTGGTGAGCGGCAAGGTCAAGGGCGGCCTGACCGTGATGGTCAACGGCATCCGCGCCTTCCTCCCCGGCTCCCTGGTGGACGTGCGCCCGATCAAGGACACCACTCCCTACGAAAATAAAGCTTTCGAATTCAAGGTTATCAAGCTGGACCGCAAGCGCAACAACGTGGTGGTTTCCCGCCGCGCCGTGCTCGAGGCCACCCAGGGCGCCGAGCGTCAGGCCCTGCTGGAGAACCTCAAGGAAGGCGCCCGCGTCAAGGGTATCGTCAAGAACATCACCGACTACGGCGCCTTCGTGGACCTGGGCGGCGTGGACGGCCTGCTGCACATCACCGACGTGGCCTGGCGCCGCGTCAAGCACCCCTCCGAGGTGCTGGCCGTGGGCGACGAAGTGGAAGCCATGGTGCTCAAGTTCGACCAGGAGAAGAACCGCGTTTCCCTGGGCCTCAAGCAACTGGGCGACGATCCGTGGGTCAACCTGTCCCGCCGCTACCCCGTGGGCACCCGCCTGTTCGGCAAGGTGAGCAACCTGACCGACTACGGCGCCTTCGTCGAGATCGAGCCGGGCATCGAAGGCCTGGTGCACGTGTCCGAAATGGACTGGACCAACAAGAACGTCCACCCCGCCAAGGTGACCGCCGTGGGCGAGGAAGTGGAAGTGATGATCCTGGAAGTGGACGAGCAGCGCCGCCGCCTGTCCCTGGGCATGAAGCAGTGCCAGGCCAACCCCTGGGACGAGTTTGCCCAGAACTTCAAGAAGGGCGACAAGGTTTCCGGTCAGATCAAGTCCATCACCGACTTTGGCGTGTTCATCGGCCTGCCCGGCGGCATCGACGGCCTGATCCACCTGTCCGACCTGTCCTGGACCCTGCCCGGCGAGGAAGCCGTGCGCAACTTCAAGAAGGGCGACGAGATGGAAGCCGTGGTGCTGGCCATCGACTCCGAGCGCGAGCGCATTTCCCTCGGCATCAAGCAGATGGAAGGCGACCCCTTCAGCAACTACGTCGCCACCCATGACAAGGGCAACATCGTCAAGGGCATCGTCAAGACCATCGACGCCAAGGGCGCCGTGGTCTCCTTGGACGGCGACGAGGTGGAAGGCTACCTGCGCGCCTCCGAAGTGTCCCGCGACCGTGTGGAAGACATCCGTTCCCATCTCAAGGAGGGCGACGAAGTCGAGGCCAAGATCATCAGCGTCGATCGCAAGAACCGCAACATCAGCCTGTCCATCAAGGCCAAGGACATGGCCGACGAGTCCGAGGCGATGCAGAAGCTTGCCAGCGATCAGGGTTCGGCCAGCGCCGGCACCACCAACCTGGGCGCGCTGCTGAAGGCCAAGCTGGACGTGAAGAACGCGGAGCAATAATAAAAAGGGATCGTCATGACCAAATCGGAACTGATCGCTCGATTATCTGTGCGCCATCCCCACTTGGTCGCCAAGGATGCCGAGCTTGCCGTCAAAACCATATTGGAGGCGATGGCAAGCAGCTTGGCGGAGGGGCAGCGCATCGAGATTCGCGGGTTTGGCAGTTTCACCCTCAATTACCGGCCGCCGAGAGTCGGGCGCAACCCGAAGACCGGCGGCAAGGTGAACGTGCCAGAGAAGTATGTTCCCCATTTCAAGGCAGGCAAGGAATTGCGGGAACGGGTAGACTACGAGGAAAACTGAGTTTTCCGGTCTGCCATCTTGATTGATCGGTGTGGCGGCATTATCGAAAGATCATGCCGCCTTTTTATTTGTCGGGTAGGCTTATCCGGGATATGGGGCCGGTTATGGTGATGCGATACATATTGCGCCTGTTATGGGTATTGTTGTTCCTCCTGGCGTTGGGCTTCGCGGTTAAAAACAGCGAAACGGTGACGGTGAGCTATTATCTCGGCTACCAATGGCAGGCGCCGATGGTGCTGGTGATGCTGGTGTGCTTTGGCGCCGGCGTGGCCACGGGAGTGGCGGCAAGCCTGTCGTTCATTTTCCGCCAGAAGCGCAATATCCTGGCCTTGAAGCGCGAGTTGCGGGTGAAGGCCTCCGATGCCGGGCCGAAGCAGGACGCCTGACCGGACTCACGGACAAATCCACGCATGGAATTCGAATACTGGTGGCTGCTGGCGTTTCCGCTGTTCTTTAGCCTGGGCTGGCTGGCGGCGCGCATCGACATTCGCCATGTGGTGTCGGAATCCCGCACCCTGCCGGTGTCCTACTTCAAGGGACTCAATTACCTTCTCAACGAACAGCCGGACAAGGCGGTGGAGGCCTTCGCCGAGGTGGCGCGGCTGGAGCCGGCGACGGTGGAACTGCATTTCACCCTCGGCGCCATGTTCCGCCGCCGGGGCGAGGTGGAGCGGGCCATTCGCCTGCACCAGAACCTTCTCGACCGCCCCGACCTGGACGAGGAGCAGAAGTGGCTGGCGGTGAACGAGCTGGCCCAGGACTTCCTGCGCGCCGGTCTGCTGGACCGGGCCGAACACCTGTTCCAGGAACTGCTGGAGACCTCCTACCGCCAATCGGCCCTGGAGTCCCTGCTGGATATCTATGTCCAGGAAAAGGAGTGGCAGAAGGCCATCGACGCCGCCAAGGGGCTGGCGCTGCATTCCACCCGCTCGTTCCAGGCGGAAATCGCCCAGTTCTATTGCGAACTGGCGGCCAATGAAAGCATCCACAACCGCTTCGATGGCGCGCGCGAATACCTTGCCGCCGCCTTGAGGGAGAACCGCGCCTGCGTGCGGGCTAACGACCTGCTGGGGGATTTCGAGGCGGCCCAGGGGCGCCATGAAGAGGCGGCCCAGGCGTGG
>JAGUYQ010000112.1 GCA_020061285.1 Betaproteobacteria bacterium | reverse complement strand
CGATACCGGCCAGGGCCCCGCCGTCGATACGGAGGCCCAGCACGGCGAAGGGGGTTTTCAGGCAGGCGGCATAGGCATTCATGGCGTTCCTCCGCGAAGCGCGTTCCTCAATGATAACGAAGCCCCTGAAAAGACAAAAGGCGGGCCGGTTTCCCGGTCCCGCCTTGGCACGCGGCAAGAAAGGCGCTTATGCCTTGGAGGCGGAAACCTTCTTGGCGGGCAGCTTTTCCTTGATGCGGGCGGACTTGCCGGAACGCTGGCGCAAGTAGTACAGCTTGGCACGGCGCACGTCGCCGCGGCGCTTCACTTCGAGGCTGGCCACCAGGGGAGAGTAGGTCTGGAAGGTACGCTCCACGCCCTCGCCGGCGGAAATCTTGCGCACGATGAAGGAGGAGTTGAGGCCGCGGTTCTTCTTCGCGATCACCACGCCTTCGTAGGCCTGGAGACGCTCGCGGTTGCCTTCCTTCACCTTCACTTGCACCACCACGGTGTCGCCGGGGGCGAAATCGGGGAGGGTTTTGCCCAGGCGGGCGATTTCTTCCTGTTCCAGCTTCTGAATCAGATCCATGTTTACAGCTCCTTAGTTTTGGTCATCCTGTTCCTTCTGGTACTCGGCCAGAAGCCCGGATTCCTCTTTTGTCAAAGGCCGCGCCGCCAATAAATCCGGTCGGCGCCGCCAGGTTCTGCCCAACGCCTGCTTGAGGCGCCAGCGGTCGATCTGGGCATGGTTGCCGGACAACAGTACCGGCGGGACCGCTTCCCCTTGGTACACTTCCGGCCTGGTGTAATGGGGAGTATCCAACAGGCCGCTTACAAACGAATCCTGGGCCGCGGAATCCGCGTCGCCCAACGCGCCCGGCAACTGCCGCACGACGGCGTCGATCACCACCATCGCCGCCAACTCGCCGCCGGACAGCACGTAATCGCCGATGGAGATTTCCTCGTCCACCTGGCGTTGCAACAGCCGCTCGTCGATGCCTTCGTAGCGGCCGGCAAGAAAAATCAAACCCGGCTCCTGGGCCAGTTCCATCACCAAGCGATGGTCCAACTGCCGCCCTTGGGGGGACAGGTAAATCACCTTGGGCTGCGCCACTCCGGCTTCCGCCTGGCGAGCTTTTGCTTCGCCGATCGCCTTGTCCAGGGGCTCGGCCAGCATCACCATGCCGGGACCGCCGCCGTAGGGCCGGTCGTCCACCGTGCGATAGTTGTCGCTGGCAAAGTCCCGCGGGTTCCACAGGTGCAGACTGTACAGCCCGTCCTCCGCCGCCCGCCGGGTAATGCCGTGGCGGGTGAGGGCCTCGAACATCGGCGGGAACAGCGTGATGACATCGAAGCGGGGCGTCATGTCAGTAATCCGCGCCCCAGTCCACCCGTATCTCGCCCGCCTTCAGGTCCACGTCCCGCACGTACTGACCGACGAAGGGGATCAATCGCTCCTGCTCTCCGGCCAGCACCCGCATCACATCGTTGGCGCCGGTTTCGAACAGGCTGTCCACCGTTCCCAGCACCTCGCCCTGCAGGTTCACCACCTTGAGGCCGACGAGATCGTTCCAGTAGTAGGCGTTCTCCTCGGCTTCCGGCATCTCGCTGCGGGGCACGGCGACCTTGCACCCCTTGAGGGCCAGGGCGACATCGCGATCGGCCACCCCTTCCAGGCAGGCCGCCAAACCCTTGCTATGCACTTCACCTTCCAGCAAACGGTAGGCCTTCCAGCCCCCGTCCTTGCTCAGCCACCACACCGGATAGCCGAACAGGCTGTCGCTTGCTTCGGTATAGGCGTGGACTTTCACCCAGCCACGGATACCGAAGGGGCCCGACACATGACCCATCACCACCAGGTCCGAGGGAACGGAAAACGCGTCGCCTGCCATCGCTCCAGCCGCTCGGGCGTTTTCCGCTAGCCGGAAATCAGGCAGCGGCTTTTCCGGCGCGCTTCACCAGGCGGGCAACGGTATCGGACAGCAGGGCGCCGTGACCTTGCCAGTAAGCCAAGCGATCCTGGTCGATGCGCAGGCCTTCCTGGGTTTCCCCGGCAACAGGGTTGTAGAAGCCGACGCGCTCGATGAAGCGGCCGTCACGGCGGTTGCGGGAATCCGCCACCACGATGTTGTAGAACGGACGCTTCTTGGCGCCGCCACGGGCGAGACGAATCACTACCATAGTCTTGACCTATATCTAAAATCGAAAAGTGCGGGATTCTACTGGGAAAACCGCCCTCTTGGCAAGGAAAAAGTCACCCCATGCCGGGCATCATTCCCTTCATGGCGCGCATCATCTTGCCCATGCCGCCCTTGGCCAGGCTCTTCATCATCTTTTGAGTCTGCTCGAACTGGTTCAGCAGGCGGTTCACCTCCTGCACCTGAACGCCGGCCCCCGCCGCGATGCGCCGCTTGCGGGACGCCTTGAGGATTTCGGGCTTGCGCCGTTCCGCCGGGGTCATGGCGTTGATGATGCCCTCGATGCGCCGCATGGCCTTGTCCCCCGCCGCCGCATCCACCGCCCCCTGGCTGGCTTGGCCGGGCAGCTTGTCCAGGAGGGCGCCCACGCCGCCCATTTTCTGCATTTGTTGCAACTGGGTCTTGAAATCCTCCAAATCGAAACTCTTGCCGGACTTGATCTTCTTCGCCAGTTTTTCGGCTTCGACTTGGTCCACGCCCCGCTGGGCCTCTTCGATCAGGGACAACACATCCCCCATACCGAGAACCCGGGACGCCATGCGCTCGGGATGGAAGGGCTCCAGCCCGTCGGGCTTTTCCGACACGCCGGCGAACTTGATCGGCTGACCGGTAACGTGGCGCACGGACAGGGCCGCACCGCCACGGGCGTCGCCGTCCAGCTTGGTGAGGACCACGCCGGTGAGGGGCAGGGCCTCGGCGAAGGCGCGGGCGGTGTTCACCGCGTCCTGGCCCTGCATGGCGTCCACCACGAACAGGGTCTCTTCGGCGCGGCCGCCGCGGGCGTGGATGTCGCGCACCGCCCGGCGCAGCCCCTCCGGCGTGCCGAACTTCGGGCTGGGGTAGAGGAAGGTGATCGCGTGCCCCTGGCGCTTCCCCTCGGCATCGAACCACATGCTGTCCACCGCCTGCCCCTGGACGTGGAGGTAATCAATACCCATCCACTCGGCGGCGGAGTAGATGTCGGGGATCCGCCAGAAGGGGATGCCGTTCTGCACGCCCATCAGCACCCAGCCGT